>JBBQPP010000615.1:0-2903 GCA_038217255.1 Bacteroidales bacterium
CAATCAACTGCCGAAACCGAAGCAGAGGTGAATTACTGGGATTTTGGGAGGTAAATTGATAATAAGGATAGTCCTTTTTTCTAATACAGTGTTTTTGTAAAAATGCCCCTCAATCATCAAATATCCTTGGTTTTTAGCCAAAAATACCTGATAATAACCTTGGTTTTTAGCCAATACCCAAAATTAAAATACCTACATAGTTCATTTTCAAAAACTTACTATCCATCTATTTTATCTATTTGTTTATTCGGCTCTCAAATGGAAATGCTTCCGACTCCGTTCGAGCTGAATTCATTAGTTCGACAAGCTCACTAACTATTTCTGGATGATCTTTGGCTATATTGTTTTCTTCACCAATATCTTTTGATAAATCGTACAACTGGGTTGTAGTTTTTTCAGGATCAAAAACATTGTATTGCACCAATTTCCAGTCTCCCTTGCGAAGCGCTTTTCTCCCACCCTGTTCGTGAAATTCCCAATACAAATAATCGTGCTGGTTTTGTCCTTCTTTTTTTAGCAATGAAGGTAAAAATGAAATACCATCTATATTTTTGGGAGCTTCAATTCCAACAAGTTCTGCAATAGTTGGCATTACATCCCAAAACGCCGAAATGTGGTCATTCGTTGAACCGGCTTCAATTTTTCCCGGCCACCAGGCAATCATGGGTTCGCGAATTCCTCCTTCGTATAAATCGCGTTTGTAGCCTTTCAATTTTCCATTCGAATCGAAATAATCGGGATCTGCACCGCCTTCCAAATGCGGTCCGTTATCGGAAGTAAACATGACAATGGTATTTTTTTCCAATCCAAGTTCTTTCAGTTTTGCAAGTACTTCGCCTACCTGTTTGTCGAGCAAAGTTACCATGGCAGCAAAAGCTGCATGGCTTTCGGGTTGCGTTCCGTAAGATCCGTTTCTAAATCCTTCATCGCCGGGTTCTGCTCCTTTGTAATTATTTTCAGGTAAAAATTTTCCACGGAATTTAGCCAGATTTTCTTCGGGAAGCAATAATTCGGCATGAGGAATGGTATTTGGATAGAACAAGAAGAAAGGCTTGTCTTTATTTTTTTCGATGAACTGTAATGCATGCTGTTGTATCAGTTCAGGTGCATAATCTTCAAATTTATCTCCAGCGTTTCCTTCCAAAATCACTTTTTTCTCGTTGTCCCAAAGATGCGAAGGGTAGTAGTTGTGTGCAATTCGCTGGCAGTTGTAACCATAAAACTCGTCGAATCCCTGATTGTTTGGGTTGCCTTCAGAGCCTGGATAACCAAGCCCCCATTTTCCAAAACCTCCTGTTACGTATCCAGCTTGTTTCAACATTTCTGCCAAAGTAAACGTAGAATCGGGAATTGGCCATTGTCCTTCGGGCTGAACTTCTTTGTTTCCACGGATTGGTGTGTGTCCTGTGGTCAGGCCTGTCATTAACGACGAACGCGATGGAGCGCAAACTGTTGTGCCTGCGTAATGCTGGGTAAACAACATTCCTTCGGCAGCCATTTTATCAATATTTGGGGTTTGGAAATGGGTTTGTCCATAAACACTCAAATCGCCATAACCCAGATCATCGGCGAGAATGTAAACGATGTTTGGCTTTTGTTCTTCGACTTTACCATCTGATTTTTTCGATTGATTTTGACAGGAAAATAAGAATAATGCAATGGTTAATAGGGAAAGGATTTTTTTCATTTTTGTATTTTTTTAAATTAATATTCTTAATTCAAAGTTTAAAATAAGCTGATATTTGATTAATTATTTTCTCCTGATTCATATTCTTGTAGTGTCATGCCTGATTTCAATTTCCATTCTGTTAATCCATTTGCACTGCGTCCCATAATTATCATTGCTGCAGAAGATGAACTACTAAATAAATAATCACGTTTAATAATCAAGTTATTTTGTTTCTTAACAATTACTCCTTCAGAAATCAAAGAATTGCGGAGTTTTTCCATCGCCCTTGGATAAGAATTTGTAACAGGGTCAGCTACTTGTGATTTCTCAAAAACCACAAAACCCTCTGAAGTTGTCTTTCCAATCCCATTTGCTCCTCGAACTGCAGAAATATAAAATAATTCTTCTTCTAAATCAATTTGATCTTTTGTATCAATTTGACGAATCTTTTCAAAAGCATTGTATCCAAGAGTACTTATTAATGTTAAAATATTTGATAAAAATTCCTCAATTTCTGCTTTGTCAGATTCCGAGATGCTTGATTGAGTTGGTTTTTGTGTGTTAATTAGTTCAAATCTGTTTGCAGTAAAGGCTATTTCATGTAGTCTGTTTTCTAAATATTTGATATGCGCTTTATTTAGATTGTCATCCTTACTAATAAATACTATCGCTTCATTCCAAAAATCTTTTTCTTTAACATGCTGTGTCAATCTTTTGAATATATCTTCCGCTTCTCCAATATATAATTGACCTTTTTCAGAAAAATCAGCACTTTTATTTAAAAGTAAGTACACGCCTGTAGTTTGTAATTCAGGCCTGTCTAAGCATATTTTAATTAAGTTACGCGGAATTTTATAAGCTTTCCCTGTCCAGTTTGATAATTCACAAGTTAATCTACCGTTTGTTTCCCCATCAATCAAGAAAAGTTTTATCGTTTTCCCAAATTTCATATTTATTTCTGTAATCAGGTTTAATGCGACAGCTGCTAGTTTTATTGAAATATTTTTTAAGGATGCCATCCCTCTATTTTCAGGAAATAGGGATGGCATCCTTTTATTAAATTAACTATTTATTTCCAAATTTAAAATCGTCCGATGGTGTTCTTGCTGATTCCAAAAGTGCCAACAATTTTGTCGTAATTTCAGGATTTTCAGTTGCAACATTATTTTCTTCGCGCGGATCATTGGCCAGATTATACAATTCGGTAGTTGTTTTTTCCGGAGAGAAAACGTCG
>JBBQPP010000616.1:0-2898 GCA_038217255.1 Bacteroidales bacterium
TTCCATTCCTACAACTTGCGTGCCTTTTCCGATGTAATTTTTTGTGTACTTTTTCATGATATTTATTTTTTAAATTAAAATTATGCAGGTATAGATATTCCACAATAAATGAAAAATCCCTAAATGGTTTTTGAATAAAATAAAGGCGCGAACGTGTGCGTCTTTATTTTATTCCTTCTTAAAAACCATTTTTTTTCATTTAAAACAAGGTTTTCGTCGCCACTGACCAAAATTTCCTGTTTTGGGCGGCTGGTGCGAAAAGTTTCACACAAAAAAAACAAACAAACCTGTGAAACATTGTTGCTTTGGTATATCACCTTAGCATGGTTTTTATGAAAAAAAATAATGAAAAAGCACCTCACAAAATTATGTCGGGATTAGGCACGTGTTGTAGGTTTGGAAATTGCCTAAAGTTTCGAAAGTGGGGGAACTTCTTACACACGAATTTCATGTGTTGAGTACCCGTTTGGAATTGCTGCAAAGCACGGACAGGGGTGGGCACACACAGTCCAATGTATCTGTGGGGGTGCAGTAGTGAAACTGCTGCAGGCGTGCCGGAAAAATGAAGCTGAAAAGCCAAAGAAAGCAGAAAGCTGCAAAAAAAGGCCGGTTCTTGTGCCGATAGCGGAATTTTCTAAAGGGTAATTCCGAAATAATTGTGAAAGCAGGATTTCACGGGAGCACTTCTGTTATGTTAAAGTTATTAAGTGATATTTTCAACTATAAGCCAGCGGTAAACTTCATAAAAGCTGTTTGTATTATCTCACAACATAAGCGGTTCACCGACTTTAAGACTGTCGATATGGACGAATTTTCCATTGTATATGCCGGAATGAAAATTACAGTTTATAATTTCCCCTGATTTATGGATAATGATTTGGAGCATGTCCTGACCAATGTCTTTTAGATCGATGACTTTAAATTTGTTGAGAGCAACCCATTTTTCCAGTTCTTTTTCAGAAGTAAATTTTAAATCTTTAAATTTTGGTTTCATTGTGGATGATTTATTATGTTATTATTTATGTCATATGGTGTTATAAATATGCAAAATAATTTTAGATTTCTGTTTCGTGAGCGTATAAGTAGCGACAAAAAAAAACTCTTCCGGGAAGAGTTTTTTTTGAAGTTATTGAAGTGCTCAGTATTCAACCGGTTCATATTGTAAGTCCCAGGGAGAGGGTAAAATGCTTACAATGGAATTGTAAGATTTTATCAGGTTTTCAATCCAAGGTGATTCTGACAGGTCAGAATTATCGAGGAATGGTGAGAAACACCAATACATTGCATCGAGCGCATTGGTCAGTTCGGCAATGGGGATGGTGATATCGGGTTTGATTTTAATAATCTTGTTTGGCATAATAAAAATGCCCCTGCCCTGGGGACTTGTATTGGCATCTGGCACGCCGGGTTATTTTAAATAAATTTAACTTGATGATTGTATCTCAGGAATTTATAAATCCTGTTTTGTTGTGCTTCCGGAAGATTAGTTGTTGTGCGAAATGGTGTAATTACACCGCCCTCGGTGGTTCTGGTTTTAAGGAACTTGTAAGCAATACGGTAATCTTTACGTGTCATCGGTGATGTGCCGGTGAGTTTGTAAAAAGAGCTGATTAGCTTTTTTCTGGCTGGGGCAATTTCATCGGCAGATGAAATTACAACTTCATCGTAAGGTTCGTTGTAGGAGTTGTTTATGCTGAATGAAGTCAGATAGACATTTTCATTCGTTTTGCGTGCAAAACGTAAGGCTGGCATAAAACGTGAAAATTCCCGCAGGGAATGATCAGGTACAATGTATTTGAAATAGTAATCTTTCATTTTGAAATAATTTTGAAGATTTGATAATTGGAAGTGTTTTTTTCAAGAAAATTGCAGCAATGTTCTTTCGCAAGAGATTTAGCATGAGCGAGAGCTGTGGAAATATTTGCTTTTTCAAATGTGATACAACCTGGATGGGCAAGAATTTCACAGGATAGTGAATCGACACTATCGCCCAATTGAGCAATATTAGCTGCAGGTTTTACGGAATAATCTTTATAAATACCAAAATAGAATTTCATATTAAAAATGCCCCTGCCCTGGGGACTTGTGTTGGCATCTGGCACGCCATTATTAATTTAATCATCGAGAATTGTATCAGCAAGGACTTTAATCTTGCTGCCTTTGTAACTGATGCACATGGATCCGAAATTACCAAAGCTTTCGTAATAGATTACTGTACGGATTACGATTTTACCGGACTTTGTTTTGAACGGGTGGACAGGTTTTTTTCCATCTTCTAAAACAATCCAGCGTGAGCCGGAATTGTTTAGATAGAATACTTTTGTTACTGTTTTCATAGCATTACTTCTTTAGAAGTGATGATAAGTTTCCCGTATTGAACTTCAACATTTATTAATGTTGAATGTGAGAATCCAGCTTCTTCCATCCATTTTCCGGAAAGTGTTAGTTTCGGGCGTTTGATGAAAGATTTGTTGGAATTGGGCTTAGGAACCCAGTTTGCCTGTAATTTGATAACTCTTGTCATGGCTTAGTCCTCCGATGGTAACATGATGAATATTGCCGGGCTTGCATCGTCGATATCCTGTGCTGTACAAACTGCTTTCAGAGTGATTTCTTTATGAAACCGGGAGAGGTCGTCACAGTCACGTTCGTTTGCCTGGCATGTTGCATCCTGACGGAGAAGGCAAATGAATCTGTAACTAAGGGTAGCTGCATTTGTGTGTTTTGCTTCAAATGAAAACATATACAGCAAATCATAAAGCCTGCCATCGAGATCCTGGAGACCTTTTGCATCGGCAGGAACTTCGACATACCTTCTGTAAACCACAGAAGTAAGGTAAACCGGGAATTTGATTCCGATTTCTGAAAGAATTTCAGAATCGATTTTGATTAATTCGC
>JBBQPP010000617.1:0-2897 GCA_038217255.1 Bacteroidales bacterium
GCACCAATTTCTGAAACCCTGTAAGTGATTGATAAGCAAGAGGAATATCAAACTTTACAGCGTCAAACCCCAAATCAACAAAAGGCTGGTTTTGAGCCGTATTTTCGTATGAACCAGTTAATTTTAACTCGCCGTCCAACATATTCATTTTCAAGCCATTTAAGATAAGTTTCCCGTTTTTTGCAGTGATCAAACCACTGACATTTGAAATGGGAAGTTTATCAAAGAGCGCTTTATCGATATTTGATCGGAAAGTGAAATCAACATTTTTGGGAATATCAAAGGCAAGTTTTTCAGTATTTAAAGAAGCGCTGGAAGTACCTGAATTAACTTGCGTATCAACCGATTTCTTATTTTCAATTGCAGTACTCTCTTCCTCTTTCTGCAAGCGTAACATCTCGTTCAAATTTACATAGGACGAAACCAATTGTAAATCGCCTTGCAAAGTTCCGTCCTTGAAAATGTAATTCAGGTAATTATAAACTTTTCCGGAAAGATTGAAATCGCTCTGCCCTACTTTCATATTTAATTGTGAGAGATTTACATTTTGTGGGGAAAAATCAAGTTTCCCACTTGGCACCATAATCCGTTGAGTGAAATGTGGAGAATCGTATAAAAAGTTGTCAAGCAAAACAACCCCGTCGGACTTTATTTTATCATATTCCTCTTTTTCGATGGATGAATAATTCCCTTTCGCAAAAAGGTTGGCGTCAATTGTCCCCGAAACGTTCACACTATCGAGTGGAAGCGCATCTTTTAATTGATCAAAATTGACTTTCCCCACAAAAGCTCCATCGAAATATGGATCAGATACAAGGTTTTTAAGCAAAAGTGTTAAATCAACCGGGTTGTTTTTGATTTCTAAATGTGCGTTTTTAATTCGAACTTCTGTCAAATCCAAATCGCCCTGTGGCTTATCTATGGAAATATCAGCTCTTATATTTTTTATTTCTTCCGGCAAATCGACATATTTCAAATTACCGTTGGCGACATCAATTTTTAAATTGAAAGTGGGGTAATTTTTATCAAAATACAAACCATTTACAGTTCCTGAAACCGAAGCCGACCCGCTGGTTTTTAACTTTTTCATATAATCTTCGTAACCGGGCGGTACAAGTGCAAGGAAATTATCGAAACTTGAATCTTTGGTTTTCAGGGATAAATCGAAATACATACTGTCCGAAGGCATTTGGATCAGACCAGTAACCTGCATAGGCAAACGGTTTACAAGCAATTCATTTTCGACAATCCGGATATCCATTTTTTCGTAATCCACATTCAGCAAAGTGCTTGTTTCCAACGAAACATTTGAAATGTACCGTACACCGTCATAATCAACCGAATAACGTTCAACTTTTCCCTCTCCGTTTAATTCAGTCGAAGATCCGTACATTTTCCCATTTACTGTGAGGTTCACACCTTCGAAAACCTGTAGCATATTAATTTCGCGGCTATTATAGATAACTCTTGCATTTTCGATTTCGATTTTATCAAGTTGAAGCGCAAAAACATCATCTTGTTCAACCGGATTTTCAACAGAAACTTCGGGTTTTGATTCAGTTTCCACGGTAACATTCCAGTTCGCATTTCCAGTTTTGCCTACAATTAAATTCAGTTTGGGCTGAATCAGGTTGATTTCTTCAATACTCCTTTCCGATTTTTTGAATAGCGACATAATATTCATTTTTGCCCGTGCAGTTTCAACGGCCAGCAATGTATCTGCCTGAAATTCGCCTTTCCCTGTTATGCTGACATTTTGCAATTCAATTGTAATTTTTGGGAAATTTCGAAACAATGAAAGTTTAAAACCGTCAAACTCAACTTTGGCATTTAATTGCTTGTTGATTGTTGTTTTTGTTTTTTCGAGAATCGATTGCTTGAATACAATTGGAATAGAAATCAGAGTTACAAGAACTACAACAAATACGATTATGATTATTAATACTACTTTTTTCATGTGTAATGTTTTTTGCAAAACTAAAAGAATAATAAGTGATTTTAGGGTAGGTATCCGTTAAAAAATTGAAATTAAACATCTTAATACTTTTTCTTCTTTCGCAGCGATGCTGCTTGAAAAATACATTTTTATTTTTATTCTTTTGTTACCATACTTTTGCAGCCATGCTGCTCATTTATTGGATTAACTATAATTCCTGGTTTAACATTGATGTTATTTACATTGAAAGCACCAAAGGGACGTAATAAACTCAATGATTTCAATGCATTTCATCATTTTAACCGGACACAAACGATCATTTTTAAAGGTAATTTCAAAAATGCATATGGAATTTAAAATTTTACTTTTAGGGTAGTGTGACAAGGACGTTTATTAAAAGCAATTCGCTTAATACCCTCTATTAGATATTAAGCGAACGCTTTCTTTTTAACTATTATTTAATTTGCCCTTACGGGAGTTTTGCGAAACCAACAGCTTTAGGACCGTAATATGGGAAGTTGCCCGGCGAGCTATTGAGTATTACTCGTGTGCGGATATGGATACTGACAGTATATCCGCAAGGATCCAATGGAGAAGTATCCAAATTCCAGGGTAGATTGTTATCCCCGTTATCTCCTATGGCTGAATGAGTTCTTGAATTCGGGACAGGAACAGCGCCATGGGTATGAGATGTTGGTTGGAGTTCGAGTGTCCACCAGGCAAAATAGGGATGAATTGCCCTTAAATGTCCCATAATTCCCGGGTTTGCTGGGGTATAGCTGTGACAATCGCCTCCATCAATTACAAGGTCGAGGTCTTTCCCAATATCGACGACCGTATTTGCAGTTGGAGATACGCTTACCCCTTTATTGCACACAACAATTGTGAATTCATCGGCAATTACTTCATTCGAAAACTCATCGGTATGCACAAAGCGAATTGTGTATTTTCCATCGGTCTT
>JBBQPP010000618.1:0-2895 GCA_038217255.1 Bacteroidales bacterium
AAACAATTGGCTGAATAGTTTGATAGAGATAGAAAAACAATAACAAGGCATATTGTAAATATTTTTAAAGAAAAAGAATTGGACGAAAAAGTGGTTAGCTCGTTTTTTGAGCATACCACTTAACATTATAAAATCTATAAATTAAATAACAATAAAAACAAATGAAACCAATCAAAATTCTCATTTTCCTTGTTGTCCTTACGACATTTTCCTGCTCTTCGCCCCAAAAACCAACGGAACATTTTTCTGCCGATGTCATTATTTACGGCGGCACTTCAGCTGCAATAACTGCTGCGGTTGAAGTTGTTCAATCCGGTAAATCGGTTATCGTAGTTTCGCCTGATAAACATTTGGGTGGATTAACTTCAGGCGGTTTGGGTTACACTGATACAGGAAATAAAACAGTAATCGGTGGGCTTTCGCGCGAATTTTACCACTGGGTATGGTTGCATTACAACGATTCGGCCGCCTGGGTGTGGCAAAAACACAGCGAATACGGAAACAAAGGTCAGGGTACAGTAGCCATGGACGGTGAAAACCGAACCATGTGGATTTTTGAACCTCACGTTGCAGAACAGGTTTTCGAGGATTTTGTGGCTGAAAACAACATTACAGTTTACCGTGATGAATGGCTCGATCGCGAAAATGGTGTTGCTAAAAAAGACGGTAAAATTGAATCATTCAAAACACTTTCAGGAAAAACATTTTCAGGGAAAATATTTATGGATGCCACCTACGAAGGCGATTTAATGGCCGAAGCAAATGTGAAGTACCATGTTGGAAGAGAAAGCACTGCAACATATAACGAGCAATGGAACGGTGTTCAAACAGGTGTTTTGCATCATGGGCTTTTTTTCAAATCGAAAATATCGCCCTATAAAATCCCAAATGATCCGTCAAGTGGTTTGCTCTATGGAGTATCGGCAGAACCACCGGGCGAATATGGTTCGGCAGACAATAAAATTCAGGCCTATTGTTTTCGCACCTGTATGACAAACCATGATGAAAACCGGCTCCCTTTCCTAAAGCCTGAAAACTATGATTCATCACATTATGATTTGTTGGTCAGGGTTTTTGATACCGGGAGAAAAGATTTGTTCAATAAATTTGACGATATCCCAAATAAAAAGACTGACACAAATAACCACGGTCCGTTTAGCAGCGATTTTATTGGTATGAATTACGACTACCCTGAAGCTAGCTATGAACGCCGCCAAGAAATCATAAAAGAGCACGAAGAATACCAAAAGGGCTTGCTTTGGTTTGTGGCCAATGACCCACGCGTTCCTGAAGATATCCGCACAAAAATGGCAACATGGGGTTTGGCAAAAGATGAATTTACCGATAACGGCAACTGGCCGCACCAGATTTATGTGCGCGAAGCCCGCCGCATGATTGGCGAATATATAACAACCGAAAACGATGTTTTGCTGAAACGCGAAGTACCAAAACCGGTTGGAATGGGTTCGTATGCCATGGATTCGCACAATGTTCAGCGGTATATTACGCCCGAAGGCTTTGTGCAAAATGAAGGTGATATTGGAGTTGCGCCACCTGCCCCCTACTCCATTTCCTACGGTTCGCTTGTGCCGAAAAAAGAAGACTGTACAAATTTATTTGTTCCGGTTTGTGTTTCCAGCAGCCATATTGCGTTCGGGTCAATCCGCATGGAACCTGTTTTTATGATTCTTGGCCAATCGGCAGCAGTTGCGGCATGCATGGCTATTGACAAAAATATTGCTGTGCAGGATGTGGATTATGGTGAATTAAAAACGCAACTTGAAAACAGGAAGCAGGTTTTGACTTATAAAAAGTAGGAAGCGGGAAGTTGGAAGAAAAGACGGAAGACATAAGAAAGTTAGAAGTGGAAAGAGTCATGGTATCACATCAAGTGATACCTTGACTAAAACATTTGGAGCAACCTTAAATGGCGATTTTCAAAAAGCAAAAAATGGATTTATACGGTCAAAAAAACAAAAGTATCCCTCAAAAAATCATTATTCACGTCATTGAAATTTTTCTTTTATGGCTATCGTATTTCATACTGTTTCAAAATGGAGGTGCTTGGGTTGAAAGGCATTTACACATAAGCAATTCAACCGGAAACATTGACAGAAGGATAATCATTTTCGCATTCAACATCAACATTTTCCTCAGGCTTGCCTACATGATGATTTTCCTTTTAAAACGAAAAATTCCGTGGGAAGAAAGTGTGAGTGTACCGTTTGCTTTTGCCCTCTATTTCATAGGATTTCCGCTGTTCGTTCTGCCAATTCATATACCTATCGACGGGCTTGACTATTTTGCCATTGGTTTGTTTTTGGTGGGATGCATCGTGAACAGTGGCAGCGAGATTTTAAGGAACAACTGGAAAAAAAAACCTGAAAATAAAGGTATAATTTACACAGAGGGATTTTTCAAATATTCCCGACATATCAACTATTTCGGGGATATTTTGTGGGTGTGTGCGTATGCGCTAATTACACGAAATTGGTATTCTGCATCACTCGTTATTTTCCTGTTTTGCTTTTTCGCATTTTATAACGCGCCGAAACTTGACAAATATTTAAAAGAAAAATATGGCGCAGGTTATGATGATTACAATAAAAAAACGAAAATGCTCATTCCTTTTTTATATTAACATGCCGAGACAGCCTTTATCGGAATTGATTATTTAAGTAATATTAAAGTTCAGCACAAACAGCTTATTATGAAAGATTTTTGGGAATCAAGTTTTATCGAAATGCAGACATCATGGGGATTTGAGGCTTCTGATTCTGCAATTTTAGCTATGAACTTTTTCTTGGAGAATAAAGCAAAGGACATTTTAATTCCCGGAATTGGGTATGGAAGAAATGCGAAAATTTTTATCGAGAAAGGATTCAATGTTACGGG
>JBBQPP010000619.1:0-2893 GCA_038217255.1 Bacteroidales bacterium
CATATATTTAAAAACCACCGACCCTTTTTTCTGCCTCGCCGCCGAAGAATATTTATTGAAGAATTTCAATGACGATATTTTTATGCTTTGGCAAAGCGAAAATGCGGTGGTTGTTGGTAAACACCAGAATTTGCTTGGCGAAATAAATTACAAGTTTGCTCGTGAAAATAACATTTTACTTGCCAGAAGAATTTCCGGTGGTGGTAATGTTTTTCACGATTCCGGGAACGTAAATTTCTCGTTTATTAAAAACGTGAAAAGTCCGGCCGAAATCAGTTTTAAAATGTTCACAGCTCCGGTTGTTGAAACATTGGCAAATTTAGGTATCACAGCAACCACTTCGGGCAGAAACGATTTGTTGGTTGAAGGACTGAAAATCTCGGGCAACGCTGAGCACGTTTATAAAAACCGTGTCCTGCACCATGGAACGTTACTTTTCAACTCCGACTTAAAAAATCTCGGGCAAGCCATAAAAGTTGTTCCCGGAAAATACGAAAGCAAAGCAGTACAATCAAATCGCAGTCCGGTGGCCAACATTTCCCAATTCCTGAAAACCAAAATGTCAACCGCTGAATTCATCCAGTTCATGTTAAATGTTCAACTCGAAAAACCTGAATATTCAATCTATGAATTGACAGAAGCAGACATTCAAAAAATTGAAAAACTCTCAACTGAAAAATTCAGTACCCGGGATTGGATTTTTGGCTACTCACCGAAATATTCGTTTAAAAATGAGGTGGAAATTGAAGGTAAGATTTTAAAGATTGATATGGTTGTGCAGAAGGGGAGGATTGAGGAATGTAGGATTGGGGGGGATTATTTTTCCTCAGGAACTGTATCAGACCTTTCTGTTCAATTTAAAAATAAGCGGTATTGTTTTGAGGAAATACATAGTTTTTTTGAGGGTATGGGCGTAAAGGTTGATAATGGATTGGTTTACACATTCTTTTAAATCTCGTATTTGTCTATAAAATAGCAGGTTAAAGTTTTTTTTACTATTTTAGAAGCCAACAATAAACAGCTTAACTAAATAAAAAAACTGAATTAAACGGATTCAAGTTCCATTTTAAATCAACTATACTATTTCGTTCAGCCAATTAACCACATTAATCGATATGATATGAACCAGACTACTTCGCACAAAACAATTTCTGTTTTTATGGTTTGCGTTTTTACTTTAACCATTAGCCAATCTTTTGCCCAACAAAGTAAAATCGATTCCCTGCTTTTTGAAGTAAGAAATACGAATAATGATTCAATAAAAGCAAATTTATTTAATTTGATTAGCGATGAATATTGGTCAGACAATCCAAGTGAGTGCGAAAAATATGCTATAAAATCTTTAGAAATCGCTAAAGCAATTAATTCACATTTTTTAATGTCAAAAGCATATAGAAATATTGCATCGGCAAACTCATTTATTGGTAAAATGGAAAATTCTTTGTTTTATGATAGATTAAGTTTAAAAGAAGCTTTAAAAACAGGGAATGAAAAATTATTAACTGATATATGTATTAATTTATCAGTTGATTTTACTTATTTCTCAAAATTTGATTCAGCAAATTCGATAATTGATCTAGGAATTGATATTTCAAAAAAATATGGTGCGAAAAATAAATTATGTGATTTATATATTAATAAAGGAAACAACCTATATTATCAATTTGGGGGAGATTCAGCTGAAAAGTATTATGATAAGGGATTAACTATTGCAATTAACCTAAATGATTCAGACAAGATAGCAATGTTATATAATAATATTGCATCAATCCGTTTATTTCGAGGTATTTCTGACTCAACTGTAATTAAATATTTAATAAATGCAATTTCGATTCATGAAAGTAATAAGGATTATTTAAAACTTGGAGATTGCTATTCCAATTTAGCTTCCGCATATAATGTTCTTAAGGATAAAGCAAAAACTATTTATTATCTAAAGAAGGGGATAGAATCATTTTTAAATGCAAAAAATGAAAATAAAACGATCGTTTTAAATGCTAGTATAGCCGATAAATTTAGGGAAAACAACCAGATGGACAGTGCAAGTTATTATGCCAATCTTGCAATTGATATAGGAGAACGAAACAATTTTAAGCGTGGACTGGCTTCTGCCTTCGCAATAAAGGGAATAATATTAACAGATAGCTTAAAATACAACCTTGCAGAAAAGTATTTATACTATGCTTTCAATGAGTTTTCTGAAAATGAAGATATTGAAGGAATGATATTTTCTGGTACTTATTTGGCTAACACTTTAGCTAAACAAAAGAAATATAATCAATCTATTTCAATTGCTCTACAGGTCTTTCAAATGTCCGATACGCTTAATAATTACGAATGGATAAAGAATTCTTCCATATTGCTTTCTGATATTTACCATGATTTAAATGACGATAGCAAAGCATATAAATATTTAAAGTCCTATATTAAAGCTTCTGATACAATAAGTAAAGAAAAGAATATATACATTACAAAAGAACTAACTACTAAATACGAAACCGAAAAAAAAGAAAAAGAACTTGAAATTTCAGCAATAAAAATCCATAAGCAAAAAACGAACATGATATTATTGTCCATTATAATTACAATACTATTATTAAACAGTGCCGCAATGTATTATGTACACCGTAAAAAACTCCAGAAAAATTTACTTATTGCCAGGTCGCAAATCCAAATCTCCCAACTTCAGGAAGCAGAAACCAAAAACCGCGTGCGAAACACAGTGTCTGACGTTACTACAAAACAAATACTTGAAAAACTGATGCACGAGATTGAAACTGCCAAATGTTTTACGGATCCTGAGTTGAATATAACAACACTGGCACAATCCATTGGTACCAACCGCGAATACCTTTCGCAAATTATACATAACACCTTTGACAAAAATTTTAAT
>JBBQPP010000620.1:0-2886 GCA_038217255.1 Bacteroidales bacterium
TTAAAAGAACTTCGGGAAGAAAACAAACTATCTCCCGACCTTGTTTTTCGTGACCCATATTTCCTAAATTTCCTGGGGTTAGAAGACAGGTTCAGCGAAAAAACTTTGGAAGATGCGATATTGCGGGAACTTGAAAAATTCATCCTTGAATTGGGACAGGGATTTACATTTGTTGAACGTCAGAAAAGAATGTTAATTGACGGAGATAGTTTTAAACTCGATTTATTGTTTTATCACCGAAAGTTAAAACGACTTGTTGCAATTGATTTAAAACTGGACAGGTTTAAGGCTCAATATAAAGGTCAAATGGAATTATACCTTCGCTACCTTGAAAAATTTGAAACGGAAAAAGGAGAAAATACACCAATTGGCTTAATACTTTGTGCTGAAGGTTCAAAAGAGCAAATTGAGTTATTACAACTTGAAGAATCTGGAATTAAAGTAGCGGAGTATTTGGTTGAGTTACCATCAAAAGAAGTATTACAGAAGAAATTACATAAAGTAATCGAATTAGAAAGGAAAAGATTACAGATGCAAAAGTTGAGATAAAAAAACAAGGAAATGACTTACGAGGAAGATAAAACGTATTTGGACACGATAGATAATATTGTGAATAAAGTCTATGAGTTCTATAATATGTCAAATAGAAAGGACTTAGTAATGATTTATGAAATGAAAGAAAATAAAATTTATTCGTATATCTATGACGAGTATAAAAAAAGTCTAAATGAACAATCAAGAGAAATACTTGAAAAACAATATCAAGAGGCAAATGAATCTAAAAGGATTGTGTTATTCATAAGAGACGAGGTAAGAAAGAAATTTAAATCATATGTTATCTAAAAATATACAGATAGTTGATAGGCTTAAAAAAAGAAATTGAAGATTATGTAGGTGATTGGCATCGGGATAATGAATCAAAAAAATATGCTTTTGATTTGGGTAAATTCATATTCTCTTTCATTGAGTTACTTATTAAGTCTGGAGTATATGAAATGTATGTGAACAAAATTGAAAAGGAATTAAAAAACAATTAAAACGGTGGCTAACAATTAAGCGTTCCGGCGGTCGGTGCGGCAATCAACGGCGCCCCGATGAATATTGGGGTCGCATCGTCGTTCATGTCCTCGCGGATAGTAACGCTCCGCAACATGCAAGCAGCCATTGCCAGTAATGTGACAAAAATCAAAATGTTTCCATATAATTCAACTTCTTTGTTATCTTTGTCGAAGTAAAACGACAAAAGAACTGGATGAAACCAAGATTTGAGGTAATTTTTCTTGACCAAGCTATTGACTTTATGTCCAAATTAGATGAGAAAGCTAAAAAGAAAATCTACTATAATTTGGATAAAGCCAAACTCGAAAATGACCCAAAGCTGTTCAAAAAATTGACAGACGACATTTGGGAATTTAGAACACTTTACCAAGGAATTCAATACAGACTCTTTGCTTTTTGGGACAAATCTGACAAAACCGAAACACTTGTGTTATCAACGCATGGAATAGTTAAAAAAGTAAGTAAAGTGCCTAAAACGGAAATTGAGAAAGCATTGAAAATTAGAGCTGAATATTTTGACGAATAAATGCAAGGTTATGACAACAAAAATCAAAAAAATGAGAATGATGACACTTGACCAAATGAAGGACAAGGACATCGGAAAAGTTGGGACACCAGAACGAGACAAATACGAATTTGAATTGCGAATGGAAGTGCTTGGCGATATGATAAAGTCAGTCAGAAAAGAACGAAACTTAACGCAAGAACAACTTGGAGAATTAATCGGTGTTCAAAAATCGCAAATTTCTAAATTGGAACGAAATACTAAAAACGTAACTATTGAGACTATTTTGAAAGTTTTTCGAGCATTAAAAGCTAATGTAAAGTTTAGCGTGGAAATGAACGAATTTGAATTCAATGTTACGTAAAAACACTACTGGAGTATATGAAATGTATATGAACAAAATTGAAAAGGAATTAAAAAACAATAAAAACCTTGGTTAATAATTAAGTGTTCTAGTGGTCGGTACTGCTTGTCCCACAAAGCGGAAACCCAGTCTGAACCGCGTATTGACAGCCTGCCCCGAAGAAATAGGGGGAACCGGGTTCGGGGTGATATGCAGCAGCAGATTGATAAAAAACCTTGGTGGTACCAATCCTTTTTCCGAACAAAAAGATAGTGACTTAAATTTATTAACATTATCAATCCGGATTTCTATTGAGCGCTTTTTAATGTAATCTCATTCCAAACTCGTTTTGGGATCTTTTTCCATTCGAAAACGTCATATAAGATGCTGAATCAAGTTCAGCATGCCTGACTGGTTTTATTTTTGCTACATGTATTGATTTAACTCCGCCAGCGTATCATTCAAATCTTTTTCCATTTCTAGCATTTTAGTTACGCTCTCGTAATAAATTGAAATTTCCAGCATGTATTCAATCAGGTTTATTTCGCCGCCATCCAATGCTTTTTTAAGTAATTCTGTGCTGTTCAGTTTTTCGAGTTTTTGACGGTAATCGAATATGTTTCCTGCCAAACCGGTTGCTTTATTGTGTAACGATTTTAACCGGTTATAAAACTGAAGTTTATTATCAGAAATTACACTTTGCAGTGCTAGGGTTTGAGCTTCGGCAAATTTAACCGTGTTTTTGTTTTCCCATAGTGGAATTGATAAACCCAGCGTAACACCCTGAAAATGATCAAATACTGTTTTTTCGCTCATGTAACCTGTTTGTAATTTCGGAAGACTCATAGCCCGGTTTAATTTTTGTCGATTCTGACTGATGTCAATTTCCTGTTTTAACCAGCTTAAAATCGGGTTTTTCTGCTCAGCTTCCAGGTACCACTGTTCAAAATCGACTGGTAAATTTGCCGGCTGAAAGTTT
>JBBQPP010000621.1:0-2876 GCA_038217255.1 Bacteroidales bacterium
ACCGGAGTAAAAACACCTTCAATTTCATGTGCATGACCAACTGCTTCAAAAGCAATATCAACACCTTTTCCATCGGTATATCGTTTAATTGCTTCTACCGGGTTTTCCTTTTTTGGATTGATAGCAATCACATTTTCGTTGTATTTTACTGCAATTTCAAGCCGGTTTTCAAGTGGATCTACTATAAAAATAGTTCCTTTAGTTTTTGTGCGGGCTGCCTGCAAAATTACCTGCCCTACCCTGCCCGCACCCCAAATGGCAAGTACATCACCCTCTTTAGTTTCTGCCCTGCGATTGGCATGAAAACCAATTCCGTAAATCTCAACCAGTGCAACATGTTCATCGGGAGTGTTCGGCGCAGCTTTAAAAAGCATGTGTGGCGGAACTGTAATGTATTCCGCAAAACCACCATCTAAATCAACGCCGAGCAACTTTAATTTTGAACAGGCAGGGTAATGTTTCCGCTGACAGGCTGGACACTCTCCACACCATATTATCGGGTCAACCGCAACTTTATCGCCGATTTTGAAGCCAATAACTCCTTCTCCAATTTCGGTAATAATTCCGCCAAATTCATGACCCGGAATAAAGGGAACAGGGGTACGTGGATGAAAATCGCCAGGGAAAATATGCATATCAGTACCGCAAATGCTGGCAAATTTAATATGAACCAAAACTTCTCCTGGTTTAACTTTTGGCGTTGGGACATCATTCCATACAAAATGATTGTATGTTTCAAGAACGGCTGCTTTCATAACTATTTAGATTATTTTGGACTTCCAAAATACATTTAAAAATGGGGTTTTCAAATTATTTTTTCAATTGAAGGATTCCATCTCCCCGATAGTTATCCGCGCAACTATGGTAATACAGATGGAATCCAATTTTGGCCAGCTTTTCATTGTCCGAACCTTTTCCTCCCATAATATTCATTACATCGCCTACAAAACTTTTGTTTTTTGTGGCCAATTTACCAAGGTTGTCAGCTGAAATCCCAAGGTCTGTCCCGGGATCGAGGGCCGCCAGAAAGTCTTTTTCAAACATAGCTTTGCCGGCAGGTAAAACAAGTGTGTTGGCATTGTCAACTTTTGGAATTTTCAATGACTGTGAATGTACATTAACGGTCAGGAATCCAACCATTAAACAAATCATCAAAAAACATTTTACTTACCATCTTTTTAATTCTTAAGTGTTCCGAATTAATTTACACGTTTAAAACATTGAAATCTGATATGTGTTTAGAATTGAAGTTTTTTAACTTTTAAATTATTACCTATATTCAAACAATTTAAACCACTTAAATATCCGAAAATGAATATTTCAAAACCATCAACTGCGGGATACAAAAATTTTATCATTTTAATTTTATTAATCACGGTTTTAACGTCATTTAAACCCGAAAACTGGCCACAATTCCGTGGGCCAAACAGCAATCAAATCGCTCTTGAAAATGAGCTTCCACTTGTATGGAGCATGCATAATAACCTACTTTGGAAACATGATTTAGCCGGTCGGGGCTGGTCGTGCCCAATCGTTTGGGGAAACCAGGTATTTATTACAAATGCAGTTTTGGAAGATCCTTCGATTTTACCTGAAGTTGAAGAAGGCCAAAGACAGGACAATCCTGATAGTGCAATTTACAATTTTGAAGTAATTTGCCTTGATATTGACACAGGCAAAGAGGTTTGGAAAAAAGTTGCTTACCACGGTTTGCCAAAATATAAAACCCACCGCGACAATAATTACGCACCCGAAACGATGGTTACAGATGGAAGTCATGTTTACGCCTACTTTGGAATGACAGGAGTTTATTGCTACGATATGCAAGGAAACTTAGTTTGGGAGAAAGATTTGGGAAACTACCAGATGCAATCAAACTGGGGTACTTCAACTTCGCCGATACTCTACGAAGGTGTTTTGTACATGCAGATCGATAATGAAGAAAAATCGTTTTTATCTGCGCTTGATGCAAAAACCGGAAATGTAAAATGGCGGGTTGAACGTGATGAAAAATCAAACTGGGGAACACCAATTATATGGAAAAACAGCATTCGAAACGAGTTGGTAACATCAGGACTAAAAACACGTTCGTACAATCCTAAAACCGGCGAATTACTTTGGGAAATCGATATGGGTGGAGGTCGCAATATCACTTCACCAACAGCGGAAGGCGACATGATTTTTGTGGGAAATGAAAAACGCAGGGATGGCGGCACCTTGTTTGGAATAAAAGCCGGTGCATCAGGTGATATTTCGTTAAAAGATGGCGAAGTTTCAAACGATTTTGTAGCCTGGTCGGTACCTGAATCCGGAATTGCAATGGCATCGCCACTTGTTTATCAGGGTTTGATTTATTTGGTTGATCGCAACCGTGGACAAATTGTTTGTTACGAAGCAGCTACAGGAAAAGTAGTTTATCCCGCAACAAAAATGAAAGATGCCAAAGCTTTTTGGGCTTCTCCCTGGGCTTATGATGGAAAAATATATTGTCTTGATGAGAAAGGAACAACACATGTTATTAAGGCCGGAAGAGAATTCAAAGAATTGGAGAAAAATAAACTTGACGATATTTTCTGGGCATCAACAGCAATTGCAAATAGTTCCTATATTTTCCGCGGCGAAAAGGGGATTTATTGTGTGAGGTAGAATCTAAATTAGTATTGAGATTTGAGTATCAAGATTAAAACTGTTTTCATTCAGGTTTTTAATTGCCCATTGTGCATTTGCACTGTGAAAAGACAAAGACAAAATAGGAATTAGGAATAAAATTTTTGGATTCATGGCATTGCATTTTTATGACTTTTGGTGAATTAAATATAAACTTATAATTAATAAAATAAAAGCGCGGGTTATTGATTATAATAAATGTTTTTGAG
>JBBQPP010000622.1:0-2869 GCA_038217255.1 Bacteroidales bacterium
CTATAATGTTTTATGTGGACAAAATATTAATCCATGTTCTTTAAACCCGAGGGGTTGGTATTTGGCACTAAAGAAGCTATTTAACTATCCGAACGATCCATTATTAGGAACTATATTAACCATGCACAAATTTAATTATTGCATCAATTATTGATTTTCAAAAAAATAAAATATTATATTTGCCCCCGCAAAATACGGTGGTTGTAGTTCAGTTGGTTAGAACGTCGGATTGTGGTTCCGAAGGTCGCCGGTTCAAATCCGGTCATCCACCCAAATAAAAAGCTTCAGATTTTTCTGAGGCTTTTTTTATGTTGAATTAATATTGGAGGATATTTGCTCTATCAAAAAATTATCGTTGCCTTAACAGAAACGGATAGGTTAATGATGGAAATCGACAAAATTGAGATTGAATAAAATTATGAGCCATCAAATTAGAATTTCTAATTTGATGGTAACTTTGATATTTAAATATTAGAAAATAATATTTCTTTTGTATTGTATTAGGACGCAACTAATAAAGTATTTAATAAAATTTTGTAATCAATGTTTATCTGATTTGGATTGGATTTTGGCGTTACTTTTTCAGGAAAACGGTTTTCCCGGTTTTGGCTGATTCCTTTGCAGCATCAAGAATCCGTACAACTTCAACATTATTTTTTAAAGCATAAAGTCCAAATTCAGGCATCGTTATTTTTTTGTGGATAACATCTGCAAAATATGTAAACGGATCTTCATATACCGCAATATTTTCTGCGGTTATTTTCATTTTGTTTTCGGTTTTATCGTTTTTTCCCCTGATTTTCAAATCCGTCTTGTTTTCCGCAATCACATATCCTGTTTCGCCATATATTTCCATATCTTTTCTGCTAAATGGCCAGTTCCACGATGCCTGTATTATACATTGCGATTCGGGATATGAAACGATGATTGTGGCTTCGTCATCAACTTTTGGGTAAATATCGGGTTTAAACTGGCGGGTTACTGCGGTAACTGATAATGCTTTTTCACCGTTTGTAAGGGCAGTCATCAAATTTGCTCCATAACAGCCAAAATCAACAATTGCGCCTCCACCGTTTAAAACAGGATCGGTCAGCCAATCTAAAAAAACTTTGTTGCAACCTATTTCTTTTGGTCCCTGGTGGCCATCATGGATTACAACTTTTCGTAACTTTCCAACAAAATTTTCATCTTTTACCATTTCCATCGATTTTGCTGTTGTTGGATACCATGACGTTTCGAAATCGGTGAGCAAAAAGATGTGATTTTTTTCAGCCAGTTCAGCCATTCTTGTGGCATGTTCCATATTCACAGCAAGCGGTTTTTCAACCATCACATGAATCCCGCGTGGGGCACAAGCTTCAACAACTGCCAGATGATCGTAAATGGAACCAAACGCAACAACTGCATCGGGTTTCACTTTGTCCAGCATTTGTTCCAGATCATGATAAATCAAATCCGGAGAAAACTTAAATTGTTCAGAAAGGCGCTTTGTTAACTCTTTGTTGGTGTCAAAAACCCCGACAAGTTCAAAATCCCCTTTATCGGGCCTGCCCAAAATAAACGAAATGTGTCCGTGTGTCATTCCTGCAACTGCCAGTCTAATAGGTTTTTGGGTTTGTGATTTTACTAATATTGAAGAAAGAATCAGCAAAACAAAAAACAGGGTTTTAAGATTTTGTGTTTTCATAGCGTAATTTTAGTTGGTTTATTTATCATTTAAAGGCTTTCAGATTATAAATACATTAACCCGGATTGACAAATATATAAAAATTCAATTCAATATATTTTAAGGAATTTTAATACAAATAAAGATATTGTATTAACAATTTAAAATAAGTAAATTGTTCAGTTTTAAAAATTATTAATTTCCTTAAAAATCGATAAATATGACAAACTCGACATTTTCAAGACGCAGGTTTTTACGCACTGCTGCCGCCGCAGCTGCTTTTTCTGCAGTTCCATTTAACTATTCTTTTGCAAGAGGAATGGCGAATAGAAAACCCAATTCGAAAGTTAACGGTGTTCAATTGGGGATTACAACTTATTCCTACAGGCAAATTTCGCATAGTCTTGAGGAAGTGTTGGAATACGTTTTAAAGGCGAATGTGAATGCACTCGAAATGAGACTTGTTCTCGAAGAAGGACTCGGAATTCCTTCAGGGCCAACGCGTTCACGGGGAAATGCCCAGTTGAGCGATAAAGAAAAAGCGGAACTCGCAAAAGCAGCTGATGCAGCAAGGGAAGCCCAGCGCCAGTGGAGGCTAAATTTACCCATGTCAAAATATGCCGATGTCAGAAAAATGTATAACGATGCCGGGGTGGATATGCACATTGCCAAGTTTGCACCCTCTAAATGGTCGGACGAAGAGATAGATTATGCATATAACGCAGCCAATACTTTAGGTGCTTACGGAATTACCGATGAAGCCAGTGTTGAAGCCTGCAAACGGCTTGGCAAGTTTGCGGAAAAGCACAACAGTCTCGCCATCTATCATACCCACGGGCAATTTAGCGAACCGGGATTCGATATTGATACCATGCTTGGATATTCAAAAGCAAACAGGCTGAATCTGGATGTTGGCCATTATTGGGGAACAACAGGCAAACATCCGAATGAGATGATTGAAAAATATCATGATATGATCCCAATGATTCATATGAAAGACAAAACAGGGCCAAACGATGCAATGCCAAATACATCAGTGCCATTTGGTAAAGGCAGTACGCCAGTTGCAGATATATTGTTGTTGCTTAAAAAAGAAAAATGGCCAATTGATGTTTTTCTCGAACTGGAATACGAAATTCCAAAAGATTCAGATCCTGTAAAAGAAGTAATTAAAAGTATGGAATATATGAGAAATATTTTGGA
>JBBQPP010000623.1:0-2838 GCA_038217255.1 Bacteroidales bacterium
TTTGTCATCAATATTCAACCTAATAAAATAATTCACTTGACTCCGCCATTTTCTAAATGAGTAAACATATCTGTATGTCATTCATATACAAACATATAAATCTCTATTTTATAAAACAGCAATACTCTTAAAAATCGTTGAATCTATCGGGGCGCACCAGAGGGTAATATCTTAAAATATAATATTTCATACTTTGTTATTCTTGTAATACGAATATCTTTGCGCCTATATTCTGCCTAAATCAATTAAAGTTAATTTTCTACATGAAGTTATCTCTGGTTTTTATATTTATTCTGTTTGTATGTTCAGCGAATGCTGAAGGTTTTTTTAAATCGAAGGGTGATACAACCGTAAATACTTTTAACAAAGATTTTGTTTACCATGTAAAAAAGGCGCAATCGCATATAATCATTGACGGTGTAATTGAAGAAGCTGATTGGAAGGTGGCGCAAAAGGCCGATAAGTTTTTTAAAGTTCTTCCCATCGATTCAGGATATGCATCGCAGCCTTCAACAATTTTAATGACCTATGATGATAAGGCTTTGTATGTTGCCCAAATTTTTTACGACACCATTCCCGGGAAAAGAATTATGCAATCGTATCGTCGCGATTTTGACTTTGGCAGTAACGATAATCTATTGATATTTTTTGATACTTTTCTCGATCAAACTAATGGTTTTTCGTTTGGTGTTTCAGCTTCGGGTGCGAAGTGGGATGGCACTATGAGCGATGGGCACAGCATTTCGTTGGATTGGGATTGCAAATGGGAATCGAAAACCAAACAATACGACGACCGTTGGGTGACAGAAATGAGAATTCCTTTTAAATCAGTACGTTACCCCAAGGCAAGTCAGGTGTGGAATACAAACTTTAGCCGCCTGGATTTAAAATCAAATGAAAAATCAGCCTGGGCACCGGTCCCACGTCAGTTTCCGACAGCATCTTTAGCTTATACGGGAGTAATGAAATTTGAAGAGCCGCTACCAAAATCAAAAACACAGTTTTCATTTATCCCCTATATTTTTGGGAGTGTTGAAAAGAACTATGAAGCCGGCACCGATGTTGTTTCCCGAAAGGATTTTGGATTTGATGCAAAAATTGGAATCTCATCGTCGATGAATCTGGATTTAACTTATACTCCTGATTTTGCTCAGGTTGAAGTAGATCAGCAAGTAGTCAATTTCGACCGGTTTGAACTTTTTTTTCCTGAAAAACGCCAGTTTTTTTTGGAGAACAGCGATCTTTTTGCAAGTTTCGGTACTCCAAAATTAACCCCATTTTTCTCACGTCGTATAGGTTTAGACGCACCGGTTTTGGCAGGCGCAAGACTAAGCGGGAAAATTGGGAATGACCTGCGCATTGGTTTTATGAATATGACAACCGAGGCAAGTGCTGAACATTTGGCACGTAATTTTACAGTTGCCTCTTTCCAGAAAAAGGTTTTTGTTCGCTCAAATTTTGGTTTTATTGTTGTAAACAAAGAATATTTTAACCAACCTGTGGACACAACCATGTTCAATCGGGTGATTGGGTTTGATTATAATCTAAAAAGTAAAAATAATTTTTGGGAGGGTAAATTCTTTTATCATCGCTCATTTCAACCCGAAGCACTGAACCAGCAATATTCGCAGGGAACAACGTTAATGTATAGTACAAAAAATATACAGGCTGGTTTTACGCAAACATCGGTGGGCGAAAATTATAGTGCAGAAGTAGGATATGTACAACGTACCGGATACAATTATCTGGCACCGGAAATTACTTATCTTTTTGTTCCCAATAAAAAGGTGGTTAGTCATGGTCTTACGGTAACGTTAAACACCTATTTTAATCCTGAATTTCGAAAAATTGAACATGAAAACAGATTTGACTATCAAATTAATTTTAATAATCGCTCATTGTTAAGATTTGGACATGTTGATTTTTTTGTAGAGCTCCAGGAAGATTTTGATCCAACGCAGGTTGGTGACTATTTTTTAGAAGCAGGAACGAAATACGATTTTACCGGAAATTATATCGGTTTTGATTCGACAAAAAAAACTATGTTTAGCTGGTCTGCTGAAACAGCAAGAGGAACTTTCTATGGAGGATTAATCCATTATATAAAAGGGGAAATTGGTTACCGTTTTCAACCTTTTATAAATGCGACATTAAACTTCGATTATACCGATATTAACTTGCCAGGACCATTTGAACATGCACAAAATTGGCTGATTGGACCTAAAGTAGATGTAACTTTTACTGATAAAATATTTTGGACGACTTTTGTACAATATAATGAACAGGCTGACAATATGAATATCAATAGTCGCTTTCAATGGCGTTATCAACCTGTTTCTGATATTTACCTGGTTTATACCGATAATTATATTCCTGGTAGTTGGAATTCACGCAATCGGGCATTGGTGTTAAAGATGACTTATTGGTTTAACTAGTTCCGAAGTAAATTAAAGTTAAACAAAGATTTAATTCTTTATTTTACCTAAATGTTAAACCCCTATTTTTTCTTTATTGCCCTGATTTTCCCCACCATTTCCCAGCTTTCCGGAAAATAGATTTTGTGGCTTTTTCAAAAGATTTGTCAACTTTCCGGTACGTTTTGCTCTCATGAATTTTATCTGCTGTATCGTCAATTAATTCTTCCGCTTTATCGATCCATTGTTCTGCTTTATCCTGAATATTTTTCTTTTTCTTTTCAGGTTTCTTGTTTTTTTCCTGTTCCATATATTGTTTTTTCTAATAAACACTTGTAAATTCTATCAAATGTAATTAATAGTCAGTAGGATGCAAAAAGACTAACACAATTGAATTTCAACAGCCAGTTGTTTGCACCTGTCC
>JBBQPP010000624.1:0-2837 GCA_038217255.1 Bacteroidales bacterium
TTTGCCGCAATGATCGACCATGCTACCATAGAACGGATTATTGATGCAGCCGAGATTTCGGATGTTGTTTCCGACTTTGTAACACTCAGGAAAAGAGGTGTTAATATGTTGGGGATGTGCCCTTTTCACAACGAAAAAACACCATCGTTTACTGTTTCTCCTGCCAAAGGAATTTTTAAATGTTTTGGTTGTGGAAAAGCCGGAAATTCGGTGAATTTTATAATGGAACATGAATCGCTTACTTACCCGGAAGCCTTAAAATGGTTGGCAAAAAAATATCATATCGATGTAATCGAGCACGAAGATTCCGAAGAACAAAAACAGCTAAACGATGAGCGCGAAAGCCTTATGATTGTTTCGGGATTTGCGCAGAAATATTTTACAAAGTATTTGTGGGAGGAAAACGAAGGGCGGACAATTGGGTTGAGCTATTTTAGGGAAAGGAGTTTTAGGGACGATATTCTGAAAAAATTTGAGGTTGGTTTTGCTCCCGATGGAAAAACGCCATTTACCGATGCAGCTCAAAAAGAAGGGTACAAAATCGATTTCCTCGAAAAAACAGGGCTTACCATAAAACGCGATGACTGGATGCGCGACAGGTTCGCAGGACGAGTGATGTTTCCTATTCACAACCTCGCTGGGCGTGTAACTGCGTTTGGTGGCCGTATCCTTAAAGAGGATAAAAACATGGCGAAGTATCTCAACTCGCCCGAGTCGGAAATTTACCACAAAAGCAAAGTGCTTTATGGGATTTTTCAGGCCAAACGTGAAATTTCGAAAACCGAGAAATGTTATTTGGTTGAAGGTTACACAGATGTGCTTTCGATGCATCAGGCTGGGATTGAGAATGTTGTTGCTTCTTCGGGAACTGCTTTAACTGCTGACCAAATCAGGTTGATCAAACGTTTTACGCCCAATGTTACAATTATTTACGATGGCGACGAAGCCGGAATAAAAGCATCGCTTCGTGGGATTGATTTGGTTTTGGAAGAGGGGATGAACGTAAAAGTTTTGCTTTTGCCAACCGGTGAAGACCCGGATTCGTTTGCCAAAAAAATGGGCGCCAGCGGTTATATGAATTATATCAAAGAGAACGAAACCGATTTTATTCAGTTTAAAACACGGCTTCTTTTAAAAAGTACCGAAAACGACCCGGTTGCAAAAGCACGATTAATAACCGATGTAATCCGCTCGGTGGCTGTTATTCCTGATGCGATTACACGTTCTGTTTATATTAAGGAATGCAGCAAGTTGCTGGAAGTAAATGAGGATGTTTTATATAACGAAGTTCAAAAACAGAAACGCAAACAAAGCGATGATTTCAGAACGAGTGAAATTAGGGAGAAAAGCCGAAAAGTGGCCCGGCAGCCTGAAATTCCTAAAGAAGTAAAACCCGGTGCATTTCTGGAAGAGGAGCTTGTGTTTCTTCGGTTTCTTCTAAAATTCAACAAATTACCGCTTTTTGAACTGGAGGGTGAAAACCCCAATGAAATTGAATTGATAAGTGTTGGTGAGTTTATGATTAGCGAGTTGGAGAACGATGAATTGATTTCGCAAAACGAATTGTTTAGAATAATTTTTGGGGAAATGAAAGACAATTTGGGAAACAAAAGCTTTGATCCCTGGAAACATTTTATTTATCATTCAAACAGTGAAGTGAGTAAACTGACTACCAACCTGCTTTCGGATAAACACCTTGAAAGCAAAATCTGGCAACGCGGTGGCGGATATACCGAAAAGGAGGAAGATATTTTGGATTTACTGATCCCTAAAGTAATAAACGAATATAAAGCCCGTAAAATTCGATTGATGCTGCCAGTAATTGAAGATGAAATAAGCAAGGCTTTTTTAGACAACAATTTTGATAAAGTTATCGACGAACAATCAAAATACATGAACCTGAAACGGGTGGAAAAAGATTTGTCAGACAAATTGGGAAACCGTACGATGAACTGAAAAAAAAACAGTTGAAATTTTTGGTTAACTTTACTTTCAATAATTTTTTACCATGAAAGGGAAAAACATTGATATTGAATTTTTAAAAATTGAATTGGTTGCCCGGCTGAAAACTTTGAATCCAATTAAAATTATTTTGTTTGGTAGCTATATTTATGGAAATCCTGATGAAAACAGTGATTTAGATATTTGTGTCGTCAATTCAGGGAATTCTTCAAAATCAGATAAAAAACGCGCTGTTCGGGCGTTATTAAAAGATTTGAAATTTGCTAAAGATATACTAACACCCTCAAAAGAAGAATACGATTTTTATAAATACGAATTTGGATCTGTTTACAAGGAAATTGAAGAAAAAGGGAAAGTACTGTGGTCAGCTTTGTAAAATATTACGAATTATTGATGCAGAAAGCGGCTGTTGATTTGCGCTCTGCAAGAGTTTTGTACAACGATTTTCAAAATGGGGATTCAGTATTGGACCTTGAAGTTATATTGTTTCATCTGCAACAAGCTGCTGAAAAGTGTTTGAAATCGTTGTTATCATTTAATCAAATTCATTATCCAAAAGTTCATGATTTGGAGGTTTTGTTAAACATGATCTTGGAAAACAAAATTCCTTTAGAAATTGACTCTGACCGTTTGATTGATTTGAGCGATTTTGCAGTTGAGGGCAGATATTCGCTTTTACATGATGATTTAGTTGATGTTGAGAAATATTTCAAAGAAATGGAATTATTGTTCCTGCAAGCAAAGGAATTAACTTCCTCTAATTAAACCTTCCTGAAAGAAAACAATTTTATGCGAACACTTTTTATCGAAAACCGCGACGAAATCGACAAAATAATCCGTGAATGTAAAACCTGTTATCTCGCCATGTCCGATGG
>JBBQPP010000625.1:0-2836 GCA_038217255.1 Bacteroidales bacterium
TCTGAATGATGCTAAAATTATTCAACTAATTTACCCAACTACAGACGTAACAGTACCCGCAAAACCGGATTTAAAAAAATCCCCCCGGTTGCAGTTTTTAGATACAGGGATATTAAACCACACACTGGGGATTCAAGGTCAAATGATTGGCATTGAAGATTTAAGCAGTTCTTATAAAGGAGCTATTATACCGCACATAATTACGCAGGAACTTATTTCTTTGAATATTTACAACAATAATCCGGTGCATTTTTGGGTTCGTGAAAAGAAACAATCATCTTCGGAAGTTGATTTGATTTTCACATTTCAAAACAAAATCATTCCCATAGAAATAAAATCAGGACCAACAGGCAGCTTAAAATCATTGCATCAATTTATTGAGCAAACAAATCATCCGTATGCAGTGCGAATATATGCTGGCGTATTTTCTGTTGAAAGTACCCAAACGCCTAATGGAACTCCATATCTTTTGATGAATTTACCTTACTATTTAGGAACAAGAATTCCTGAGTATATAAAGTATTTTATTGAAAATTATTCAATCGATACATTTGCAGAGTAATTTCCATCCATTATAACATTTCCAAAGTTTTGAACTTTGGAAATGTTTAATAAAAAAAACCAGCCTCTCAAAAGAAAAGCTAGCGCAAAAGAGTAGTTTATAAAAATCCTCTATTTTTTAGGTTCAACAATTTTACCTTCTTCCAAATTGCCTGGTTTATTGGGTGTAACTTCTTTAGATTCTTCCTCTTTTAGTTGCCCTTTCAAATAATTAGGTAACTCCATTCCGGCCGATTTGAAAATATCGTCGAGCGGTGGGATTGAACCCAACATTCCCTGCATAAAATTGGCTGTCGAAGTTTTCCCGTCCTTGCCATTTCCTGTTTCCCAAACGGTAACTTTATCGATTTTGATATTTTTAATGGCTTCAACCTGGGTTCTTACCAATTCTGGTAATTTATCAGCAATCATCATCAATACAGCTTTTTGTGCATCGTTTCCGGCTGCTTTTACTAAGTGGTCGAAACCTTCGGCTTGTTTGCTCAGAATTTCATAAATACCTTTTCCTTCAGCTGCCATTTTCATGAAAATCGCATCGGCTTCCCCTTTTGCAATCCGGCGTGTTTGTTCGGCAATCGCTTCGGCATTAATTTCAACTTTTTGTTTATCGATTTCGGCAGGTACCACAATATTGGCAGTTTGTGTTGCTTTGTCCCTGTCTGCACGGACTTGCTCGGCAAGTTTTTCGGCAGCATACGCTTCTTGTAAAGCCTGTGCATCGGTAACTTTTTCAGCTGCAACGGCACGGCGGTTTGCTTCGGCTTCTTTTTCACGGCGGTCAGCATCAGAATTTGCGATTGTAACTTTAGCTACGTTTTCACCTTCAACAGCAGTAGCATCGGCACTGGCTACCTGAACACGCTGTTCACGGTGAGCCATAGCCTGTCCAACTTCTCCATCGCGGTTTTTCTCGGCCACACTTTTTTTCGCATCGTTTATCGCTTTTGCAGCGGCTTCCTTTCCAAGAGCCTCGATATAACCTGATTCATCGTTGATATCAGTAACATTTACGTTAATCAGTTTCAACCCGATTTTTTTCAGTTCGGCTTCCACATTTGAAGAAACAGCAGCAAGGAACAAATCACGGTTGCTATTGATTGCTTCAATGTCCATGGTAGCTACCACCAAACGCAATTGCCCAAAAATAATGTCTTTAGCAAGGTTACTTATGGATTCCTGCGACAAACCCAAAAGCCGTTCAGCCGCATTGTTCATAATGTTTGGTTCAGTAGAAATACCCACGGTAAAACGCGAAGGAACGTCAACCCGGATATTTTGTTTACTCAAAGCACTTCTCAAATTTATCTCGATTGAAATGGGTGTCAAATCAAGGAATGCATAAGAATGGATGATTGGCCAAATAAATGCCGCACCCCCATGGATACATTTTGCCGAACGAGATTCACGATCTTCACCCTTTCCAATTTTACCGTAAACAACGAGGATCCGGTCAGAGGGACAGCGTTTGTAGCGCCGCATCATGGCAACAATAATAATAAACACAAAAAGTGCAGCGATACTAATCAGGATAACAAAATAGTCATTCATTTTATTTTAGATTTTAGATTTATAGATATTGGATTTTTGGATACTTAATACTGGATACTGGTTACTTATCGGCCCTGCTTTTTTACAAGAAGAATTTGGTCGTCGATTACTTCAAGCACTTCAATTATTGCAGATGTTGAAATATTTTGAGCATCATCGGTAATTGCATCAAGTGTGCGCAACGAACCCTGTACATTTAATTGAACTTTCCCCAATCCTCCACGGTTACCGGGGATAACAAGGTAAACTTCGCCTAATTTACCCACTGCGTTTTTCATGTTCAACGTACCGCTTTCTGCCAGTTTCGACATAAAATAAAAGAGCGAAGCCATTAAAACCATCATCAGCAATCCGCAAATAAATGCGAGTAAGATTACCAACCATGCAGCAAGCCCGCCATTGACAAAACCAATCCCTGACCAGCCAAAAACGGCAAAAAATGCAACTATATTTTTCAAGGAAAGAAACTGAAAAGGGATTGAATCACCATCGGCTAAATCCGCATCGATATCGGTGTCAACAGCTACATCGGCATCGCCACCAAAAATTGTTAATACAAGTAAAATCAGGAAAATTACAGTTGCCGGAATTGTGATTACCCAAAATACCTGTTCGAAAATTCCGACTTCGGACCAATTGGGAAGAATTGAATTGATAAGCATTGGATCGGTATAAAAGTTAATGCTATAAATGTATAGCAATAAACAGAATAATCAAAACTTCAAAT
>JBBQPP010000626.1:0-2835 GCA_038217255.1 Bacteroidales bacterium
CTGTTGCGATTTGCTAAAACGGTGGATTTCATCGATAAAAAGTATCGGGTTGGGTTTACTGAAGAATTGCTGTTTTTTGGCTTTGTCGATTACCTCGCGAATATCTTTAACGCCCGAATTGATTGCACTTAACACATGAAAAGGCCGCTCCAAAGTATTGGCAATAATTTTTGCAAGCGTAGTTTTTCCAACTCCCGGCGGTCCCCACAAAATAATCGACGAAATGTTTCCCGATTCTATCATTTTTCGTAAAACGGCATTTTTGCCCACAAGGTGTTCCTGCCCGATGTAGTCATCAAGCGTTTTTGGGCGAAGCCGTTCTGCCAGCGGTTGGTTGCTCATTTTTATTAAATGGAATTTTTAAAATAGTTCAGGAAACAAATTTATCTTTTATTTATTTCCAAGCCAAAGCAAAGCATCGATAACCAATTTATTTTGGGTTTTATTTTTGAAAGTGAACGACAATTCCTTGTTTGTGCCACCTTCATAATCAATATCATTGTGGCCCATATTAATGTAAATCATCCTGTAATTTATGTTTGTCCAAACAACCGGGTAATATCCACTGTGCCATATTTCATAGGGTTTTGGTCCGGTCCCCAACGGAAAACTTGTTGAATCAATGGATGCAAGGATTTTAATATCCGGGTTTTTGCGCAAATTATTTCCCCAACGATACCATTCATTTGGCGAGGTTTTAAATGTTGAAGGCAATCGTTTCGTAGCAGGATGATCTCGGACTTCTACTTTTAAAATTGCCGAAGTTGGTCGCCAGGTATTGCTCACATATTGCCCCGAACCCAGAAATGTATTGTGGTACCAGTCCCAATCCTGCGGAAATGCTGAAGGAGTTAACGCAAAAGCACAAAAATGAAAACCAATCCAAGCCCCTCCGTTTTTCATGTATTGTTGAAAAACTTCCCTTTGCGACAATGAATCGGAGCGCGAATCAAGGAAAATAACAACATTGTATTTTGAGAGAAAATCAAGTGTCATTTTGTTCCAGTCGTTGGTGGAGTCGTAGGTAAAATGGTGTTTCTTTCCCATTTCCGAAAACCATGAATTTGCTTCGTGTACAAAACTTATATGTGCCATGTCGCTTTTCCCGGTGTAAAATGCGATTACTTTAAACTCATGACTCTTCTTTGCAAAAGAGCTAAAGCCGATAGTTAAAATTGTAATTGTTATTAAAACACTTTTAAGTTTTCTGAGAGATTTTTTCAAATTGGTTGTAGGAATCATTGAAGTACTTGATTGAATCATTTTTCAGTATTGTTCTTTTTTTCTGCTTATCGGTATTTCTTCATAAAGACCTCGTAATTTACAACATCTCCATTCACAATATCCTTTATTCCTTGCAAAACATCTTCTTTTTGCTCTTGTGAAAGAGTTTCCCAAAAATCTGTAATTGTGTTTTTCTTAAATATATTATTCACTGATTTTAAGATATTTAGATTGTCCGTTTCTCCAGTAATTCATCTTTACTACAAGAGGTTAAAATGAGTGACAAAATCAAAATTTGAAGAATCGTATTCATGATTAATGATGGTTTTTTAGTATTAGTGCCAATGTTCCGTATACCCTTAATATTCGGGTAATTCGGTATTAGCCAAATATGTTATTTACTTGATTAATAATGTTTTTTGTAAAGTGCATGATTTTGTTGTGGAGTTTAATATTCATAATGTTCGGTTTTTATTGATTGAGTTTCAAATGTATTGAAAATTTGTTCGTTAAAGGAAGCTGTGTCAAAAAAATTAATGAATATCCATTTATTTATCTATTGTCATTACCCCTCTGTCTATCGACATCTCCCCTTAAAAAGGGGAGAAAGGTCGAAGCTAATTTCTGAAGTATTTTCAACATTTGCATCGATGTTTATTCGGAACTTCTTCCCCTTAGAAGTGCCGGTAGGCGAAGGGGTCGAGTTTTGGGTGGTGGTCGTTAAAAATTAAATACGCTATAATTTACTCCACCCGCAACCCTGTTACCAATATTTTCTTTTGCAACGAAAACCAGGTTAGCCCAAAAATCCAAAGGAATCCATTGATTAGAATAAGCCCAACAACAATTGCTATAGTACTAAACGAAACCCCCGTATTTGCCGAAAGAAAGGCTGGTAATGTGGCCACAATTGCGGCTATAAAACCAATGATAACCCCGGCAAAAAGTAAACTGATGTATTCAATTGTGATGATTTTGAAAATGGGTTTGGTATTAAATCCAACTGCCTGCATTACTGCAATTTCGCGGCGGCGTTCAATAAGCGTGCGGGCAAGAATAACTGCCAGGCCGATTGTCCCAAGGATTAATCCCAACGCGCCAAGTGCCAGGAAAATAGAGAGATAAGTGTTGGTTACCGAGTAAAATTCAACCAAGCGTTTTGCTGTCGATTCCATTTCCCAGCCGTAATCGCGGAAGACCGATTGCAGTTCATCTCCAATTTGTTGCTGGTTTTCAAAATTACCTTCAATCAGAAAAATGTTCGTTCCGCTTTTGGTAGGATAATTTTTTAGGAAGTTTTGGTTCGAAATGATTACAAATCCCTGAAATACAGACGGTGTAGTTCCGGCAATTAATTTAAGTTTGACTGTGTCGCCCAGTTCATTTTGATATAAAAGAATATCGCCGACTTTCATCCCCAAGCCCCACTGAATAACGGTTTGGTCAGCAATTGCCGGAATTGTTCCATCGTCAAATTTCTGATTTAAAGCCAGCCACGGGTCGGTTTCTCCCAAATCCTCCATTTTAGCAGCAAACGAAAACCGTTCTTTTAAAGCGTCAGGATTTACGCCCAAAATGGCAGGTTGCGAAATACGGTTCAGGTTAAGACAA
>JBBQPP010000627.1:0-2833 GCA_038217255.1 Bacteroidales bacterium
TCGAATACCAAAAGCATCGATTCCAAAAGTTTTAATTGAATATCAACTTTGTTTTCTTTAATGGCAACAGGTAATTTTTCGCCCGTTTCCGCATTCCATTTCCATGGGAAAAGGTTTTCAGTTTCAACTTCAGCATAAAACCGGATGTCCTTATCCCTGTTTTGGTTTGAAAAGAAAAATACCGGATTTCCTTCATTTTCTGCCTGAAATAAATACAAACGTTCATCGGGGAAGGAGATTTTTACGCCCGGTTTAATTTGTTTTTTTGCGAGGATTTCACCAGTCCATTTTGTAAGGTTTTTGATGTCGTTGGGAATCGGGTTTTCTTCGACCGAAATATTTTTTGGATATTCATTTAATAGGATCGCCATTTTTTCTTCCACTGTTTTGTCGCCTTTGAACTTCATGCCGGGGCTTTCAACCGGAGTTTTCCCGATGAAAATAATCTTGCCACCCGATTCTGCATATTTAATCAATGAATCAATAAACTCAGGAAAAGCGAGATGCATATCACAAACAATTAAAGCCTGATAACTCATTGGGCCAAAATTGATTTTCCCATTTTCGTATGTTGCTTCTGTGAAAACTCTTGGATTCAGATAGTCTGAACAATATCCGTGGTGGTTCATTGCCTGCCACAAACTATGCAAATACCATGGTTCGGTTAAAAATGGATTGCGGTCGAGGCCTTTTTCACTCCAGCGATCGGCTGTGGGGCCAATAATTGCTACCTGGCAAACTGCATGACTATTCTGAAAAACTGTGTTTAATCGTGCAGTATAATCCGACCAGTTTTTCAGGTACGGAAACCAGGGATTTTTCTCGTTGAAATAAGTGCCATAACGTATCCACCCGGGAAATCCTGCTTCCGGTGGCGAGTAATTCCAGCCATGCAAAACCAAATGGTTAATTCCTGCAACGATATTAATATCGGTGGCTTGCTTTATATATTCAAGAGATGCAGAAAACACACCTGATGTATTTGTCATTGCTTCGCATGATGCAATTTTTAAACCTTTTAAATGTGCTGCCGACGAAGTGTATTTATCCCAGATTGCATAACGGATTTCATCGATTTGAGTTGCTGTCCAGCCACCATTAAATAACCACTGGTCGCCCTCAGGAATATCAGGAACAAGGTTTCCATCGAGCAAGTCGGTTGGAACCCACGGATGTCCATACGCCTGGTAGCGACTTTTTACACCTAATTTATGACACCAGTTATGAAAAGGCAAAATAAAATTCTCCATGAACATAGCGGAAAGTGTGGAGTAGTAGTCGTAACGAACGCGTAAAAGAGTATCGGCAAAAGCACCTTCAGCACTTATTTCACTATTTAAAATTAACGGGAGATATTCCCAAATATCGTAACCATTTCGTTTTTCAAATTCTTCCTGAAAATCTCCGGTCCAGTTGGCCCCTTCCAATTCAATGCTGTCGCAAAACATGGAGCGGATATGTTTCCCCAAATCATCGCCAAAGGTTGCATGCAATCCATCCGAAGTCCTTTTCAAATATTTTTCTACTGCCGTTTTGTTAAAATGGTCAAGTACTGGCCCGTCCCCTCCGGGAGCTCCGTGCATAACTTCCCTGAATTTATTTCTCCAGCTTACAACGGCAAGCTCAAAATTACCTGTTGGAATTTGGAGTTTCCCACTTAGAATTTCGCTTGTAACATCTCTCACTTCCACTAAATTATTGATTGGAACAGGATATAATTTTACCTGCTTAATTACTGCTCCCGCTTTTATATTTTCATTGTTAAAAGAATATTGAAATGGCCCCGAAATTTTTTCAGTATAAATATCAAATCCCTGAATCGTTTCATTGTCTGACAAAAATTTTCCGCCAAATGGCCAACCGGTACCAATTATCATATCCGAAATCATACCAAGCTCTTTTCCTTTGTCGATAGCAGTTTTTAGAATCTCAATCCATTCAGCACTAAGCCAATCAAGAGCTTTTCCTGTGGGGTTTTTGATGAATTCATTCATTGCAATCGGGTTTATCTCTACCCCACCCGCTCCGGCGCTTTTCATGATTTCCAATTCACGTATAACTTCATCTTTTGTTACCCGGTTTCCGTTCCACCACCAGCGGTAAAAGGGTTTTGCCTGAGCAGGTGGCGACTGAAAATATTGAAACAACAGGTCTGCATTGCGCTCAGATTTACACGCGTTTAAAACAAAAAGCGGCGAGGAAGCCGCCAGGAATGAAGCACCAGCTCCTGTAACTTTAATAAAATCGCGGCGGTTAATTGATTTGGTCATAATGTTTGCTTATCAGAAAAGTAATTGATTATTAAAGCCAAAAGATAGCAATATTCAAATTTAATTTAGCAACCGAAACAAAAAAACTCAAACTTCTCCCTACCCCTTCAAAAACCCAATTTAATTGCTTTCCAGAACCTGACCTTTTTCTCTGTACAAATCAACTTTGCCATCGAGTAAAACAGCGATTACTGTAACCTGTTCATCGAGTACTTTTTCGGGAACGTCAATATAAATAATCCCGGGAACAGCGCTCCAGTATTGTTTCATTTTTATGTCCCAATTCAGTTTTGTGCCATTGCCAACCACGTAAATACGGTTGATTTTGTTTTTAATTCCCTTCAGCATGATTTGCCCGTTTGGCTTGTAGGGAAGGTACAAATACAGAATATCGCCACTTTTATTCAGTGAAGTCGGTCCATAAAAATGGTCAGCCGGAATTCCCGCACGGGTGCCGTAAACTGCTTCGGCATGTTTGTTTGTCCAGCGACCCAGTTGATTCAGGATATTTACCTGTTCTTCAGGAATTGTTCCATCCGCTTTTGGACCGATATCAAGTAACA
>JBBQPP010000628.1:0-2832 GCA_038217255.1 Bacteroidales bacterium
TTTTTAAGCAAGTTATGTTGTTTTTGGCAGAAATAAATCACGCACACCAAATCCACTTCGGAAAACATTGATATGACTGTTAATAAATTTTATTTGCCATAAATCTGAATCAGCTAAATTGGTCCGGCCTTTTAGAATATCTTTTTCAATAATTTCTTTCAACTTTTCAGGTTCCTCAAAAATCGGACTGTGAGCCGAATTTTCGAATATGTAAAATCCCTTTACCGGAGCCTGCAGCTTCTTGAGATAGGCTTCCGAAAGTGTTGCATTAACTGTTAAATCATATTTGCCACTAAAAAAATAGACCGGGATATCGAGACTGGTGATTAGAGCCGGGATATCCATGTTAAATAGTTGATAATTAAATTTGGCCTTTTTTATAAACGTAAATTTTGAAGTCCAGATATTTATTTTCTCTTTGATTGTATATGCTCTGCATGTCCAAACCGGGATAAAAACACCCCAAAAAACAGATTTCATTATACGCATAGTACCGATACCCAATTCATGCATTGATTTATCACGAACCATCGATTTAAAAAATGGCAATAAAAAAGAGTCAGAATTTATAATTGAAAATTTTCCGAGTTCTTTCAAGGCCGGTTTGCTTCCCAGTTCTGTGTATTTTTCGACTATATATTGATACGCAATTTTCTCAGATTCCGTCTGGTTTGTGACTTGAGCTATGCCAACATAAGCATGATAAAGCTGCGGAGCTTTGGCAGCCGCCTGAATTGCAATTGGAGTTCCGCCAGAATGAGCCATCAGGTAAATCTTGTCTTTCCCAAATCGATCACGCAAATAATTGCTTACTTCAATGGCATCAGTTGTAAACTGCTCAAAATTCATTGTTTCCAAAGGAATATCCTGACTGTAGGAAAGCCCACCCCCACGTTGTTCCCAATAGCAAACTGTAAAATAATCTTCCAATCCAGGCCGGTATTTTTCAAATAAAAAATAATTAGGGAAGGCAGGTCCGCCATGAACATAAAGCAGAACCGGATTATTTAGGTTTTTTCCAATGATAAACATTCCTTGTTTAACACCTCCAATCGTGACAAATATTTTTTCGGAAATGCTTCCTTCCAATGGATTCCCGTTTTTATCTTTAACCTGTTCTGGTTTTCCGGGACTTAAGTACAACAAAACGCCAGTCAATATGAATAATAATCCCAATAATGTGATAAAAAATATTGCTGCCATTCGTTTAGTAATTTGAATGAATTTTTTCATGTTTAGCTTAGCTTCCCTAAGAATTATGCAGCGTAAATTGAAGGTTGAATAATTAATCGGATAACCACTTTTTAAAATCGCCCGAACGATCGATGCTCACAATTGTATCAAAATCATCTTCAGGCTTTGGTTTGAGTTCCAGTTTGACCCGCCCTCTTGAATAAGCCACCATTTTTGAAATAGATTCCATGTTCACTAAAAATTTACGGTTTATTCGGAAAAACGATTCAGGATTTACAAGTGTTTCAAGTTTATCGAGTGTAAACTCCACCGGATATGATTTCCCTTCAAAAGTTGAAAGATAAATTCCTTTTCCGAGTGAATAAAAATAGGCAATTTCTGTTACCTCAACCTTTCTTATTTTTTCGCCAATCTGAATTAAAAAACGTTTTTTAAAACTGGGTTCTTTCCCCTGTATAATCGACAAAAGTGAATCAAAATCAATGTTAAAAGCAGATTTTAACGATTGAAATTTATTGAGGCTTTCGGTTAAATCGCTAATGCGGATTGGTTTTAGCAAGTATGCGATACTATTTAACTGAAAAGCACGGATTGCATACTGATCATAAGCCGTTGTTAAAATAACCGGGGTGTTCACCGAAACCTGCTCAAAAATGCTGAAACTGATTCCATCAGACAATTGAATATCGAGAAAAATTAAATCGGCAGTGTTTTGAAGCAACCATTTTGTTGATTCAGTTATTGATCCCAGTTTTGCCAGTATCTTGATTTTAGGATCAATTTCGTGCAGCATGTCTTCCAGCTTTTCTGCTGCAAATTTTTCGTCTTCAATTATTAGTACGTTCATCGTTTTCAGGTTTAATAAGTGGTAGTTTTGCAATATAATGATTGGTTTCAATCAAAAAAACAGGCTCTTTATCTGAGATCATCGCGTACCGCTTCACCAAGTTTTTTAAACCCAGTCCAGTTGAATTGCCTTTAGATATTTTTGGTTGAATATTGTTTTTTATAAGCAGAATTTGTCCTTCATTATATATTTCAATTCGAAGTGGTTTTGCTTCGTTAACAATGTTATGTTTTGTTGCATTTTCCAAAACTACCTGAAGCGATAGGGGAGGGAGCAACAAATTGAGTAAATCGGCAGGGATATTTATTGTGTAGCTCAAATCATTCCCGTAACGAATTTGTTGAAGAAAAAGATATGACCTTGTAAAATCAAGTTCCTTGTTTACAGTTGCCACCGGTTGTTCAATGGTTTCCAAAACATAGCGATAGATGTGCGAAAATTCGTCGATAAACTGCTGGGCTTTTTTAACGTCTTTATTTATCAATCCCGACAATACGTTTAAACTGTTAAACATAAAATGGGGGTTAATTTGGCTTTTCAGTACTTCAAACTTTATTTGCGAAAGTTCGGCCTGTAAATTATCGGCAAATTGTTTGGCTTGCCGGCTTTCGTTAAACGCAATCCATCCTTCGAGTATGGCCATAAGCAAAATATTTACCACCGAAAAAATAAGTGCGTTGTTCACAAGTACGTTCATTAAATCACGTTCATAGGCTTTTATAGAATGGGCAAAAAGTGTAAAAAGAATTGAAATAATTACAGCCAAAATAATCGAAAAGACAAACTGTATA
>JBBQPP010000629.1:0-2825 GCA_038217255.1 Bacteroidales bacterium
TCGTCGATGGGTAGCGCGGTAATTTCAGTGATTTGGTCGAAGTCCCAAATGATTGGTGCGTTCATATCCATATTGCCGTCTTTGTCAGCGATAAAGATATCCGTCTGCGAAGATCCGTTATTTTGGTTTGGCCCGAAACGGATGTAACGTTGTACGTTGGAATTGGTGACGGTAACAATACAGGTTCCGGGCAAGGAGACATCGATTTTCTCCTGATTCCTTTTAAGGGAAGATATCCCTTCAAGTTTAAACGGCTGCAGGCTGGAACTAACCAGGAAAACATTTGTATTACGGTTTTGGACGTCAGTATCGTCAATGATAAAGGCAGCCGTACCGAAATCGGTGTTAGTCCGGATGACCGCCGTGCGGTCTTTCCCTCCGATGTAGTAAGTTGCCCCCACGTCGGCTTTCACAGAAAGGCTGTGTTGATTAGCGAACGCATGTGCCGCAGCAATCGCTTCTATATCATCGGTTTTGCCATCGCCCCTGGCACCGAAGTCACTATAATGGACCAACCCATTGGCTTTAAATTGATGGACATTTTTTGGGGACACATTGATTAGTAATTCCCCATTTTCATTTGTTCGTACCTCGGTTTTACCCTTTTTAGATGTTATCACCACATTTTCAAGTGGGTTTTTGGTCTGACCCATACTGACTACATTAGAAAATAAGAATAGAGATAAGAGTATGTATTTCATGACGAAAGTGTTTTTTATAAAATTAATTTTCGAAAAATTTTAAAATTATTAGATATTAAGTTTAGGCTTAAAGATCATCATAAACCGGAAATTTTCATGTATAAACATATAAAAAAATCAATTGAATCAGTTAATAAATAAAATTTTGGTTTTGGTTTCAAATATTACTGCATTTGGCAATAAGGCCGAAGCATAACATCTTTGTCTTTGAGAATAAGGTAGCAACAAATAAAGATCCTGGAACAAGTTTGGGACAAGTATTGCTATCACTGAAATGCCAGTATGGTTTTCAAAAACAGGGTACAAAGAAAGAGGTTGAAATAAACCTGCGAATTCAATGGAATACCTATGAAATAAACATTGAATGAGATCTAATTGACCTCTTGTCCTATCAGGCTTCCTTAACAGTTACAAGCTGATTTTTGAAAGTTTGTTTTTTGTAACAACGAAATTAGTGTATAAATTTAACAGTAATTACAAAAATTAAGTGACATGAAAATCATTAGTGTTTTTTTTTCCATGCAAATTTGTTTTGTATTTGCAAGTCAGGCTCAAATAAAAATTGATACTACAATAAATATTAGTATTGAGGAAATAAAAGAACTTGAACCAAAACTTCAGAGCGAAGATCCAACATTTAGATTTGAATTCCTTGGGAAAAAGGATGTTTCTTTTTTCCTGGAAGCTCAAAAATTATCTCCTCAGAATTTTATTTGGATTGATCTTATCCAAATGCACTTTGCAGGAGAAAGGTATAATGCCAGACAATTAAAAAATGAAAATGAACGCAAAATTTTATTTGAAAATGCTCTTCAATATCTGTTGGAATCGCTGAAAAATCTGGAAAATGTACAACTAATTGATAGTAATGATAGTATTCAAAAAGTGTATAATTTCTATATTGGAGTTTTAAAGGAAGATATTTCATTTGCTGCAGTGGGTGCAGGAGAACTAGATATGGCAGAACAATTGGCAGATGAATTACTATCAAATAATGTTGACACTTTGTCTTTTAATTATGGAAATATAATTCACAATGCCAATACAATATTGGGACGTGTTGCATTAAAAAAGAATAATTTAAAGCAGGCAAAAGAATATTTAATAAAATCCATAGAAGTACCAGACTCTCCTCAACTGAGATCATTTGGCCCAACATATATTTTGGCCAAAGAACTTCTCGAAAAAGGAGAAAAGGATATTGTTCTGGATTATCTCGACTTGGTAGCCGACTTTTGGGCAAATCCTGAACATATCAATTCTTCAGAAACCAGAGAGATGGCTGGTAATCAAAAAAAATGGAGTTGTTAAAAAAATGGAAAGATGAGATTAAGTCGGGGAAAATACCAAATAATCCTCGGTGGTAACAAAGACCGTTGCAACAATTTTTTTCTCCAATTTGAGATCTTAAAAAATACCAAGCGTTTTTTATGTTTCCTTGTCATTCAACAACTTAGTCTCTTCTTAGGCTCTTTCCGTAGTTCCGGGAAGAGCCTAAGACGAATATGCCGGAATAATATTTTACACCGTTTTTATATGCTAATTTACCCACCAATTAAATCGGTATTAATGCTGTACCACCGCATATTTTTTTACAAAATCAGGATCTAAATCAACTCCCAAACCCGGGCCGGTAGGAACTTTTACTTTTCCATTTTCACTCTGGAGTGGTGATGTTTTACATTCATAAACAACATCTGTTTTAAATCCTTTAAATTCATGGTGAGGAAGCGCATTTGGCAACGCCGATACAAAATGCATCATGTACAAAAATCCCAAATCGCCACCAGACATGTGTGGGGTACATTTTTTCCCAAATGCGTTCGCCATTTTTGCCACTTTCATTGACCGGATCATCCCTCCAAAATAATTGGTGTCGGGTTGCACAATTTCAACACCATCGTTGGCAACCAGCCAGCGGAAACCATGCAGGCTGTATTCCTGTTCTCCACCTGCCACTGGAATGGTGAGTGCATCCGCAACCATTTTCGTTTCTTCGTACCAATCAAAAGGTACAGGTTCTTCAAAAAACCTGAAATTATATTCTTCGAGCAATTTCCCTACCCGGATTGCTTCCTTAACCGAATAAAATCCATTTGAATCGGCATATAAAACCATATCGTC
>JBBQPP010000630.1:0-2822 GCA_038217255.1 Bacteroidales bacterium
AATACATGCTTTCAATGCACATTCTACGCTATATCCGCATAAATAATAAGCACCATCGTAAGATTGATTATTAATCAAATGTTTAGCTTCTTTTAGTCTAATTATTGATAATTCCTGTAAATCTTTCCTTTTCATATTTAATATGTAAACATATGATTTTTTGCCGCATTACATTTTAATGTTTTAAATGTCAAGAAACGGTTCTAATTTAACAAATCTTTTTGTGAAACTCATTTGAAAAAGATTTCAAGGAAATAAATACTTGTCAAAAATCAAACAAAAAAGCCCGAAAGACTTCATGAGTAAAGAACTTTTCCAAAGGTTTAAACTTTGGAAAACATGAAAAACCGGAAGGAATCAAATCCAAATACCGGTTTTTATGTCCTGGTAATTTGATGTTGAGTATTGGTAGATTGCAAATCCGCACCAACGGAGTAGTGTTTTTGCACTAACTATATTTCCAACATTTTTCACTTTTTTTTAAACGCTGCAAATTATTTAACAAACCAGATTCAAGAGATTAAAAATATTCGGCAACCAAGTATTATCTTCACTCCTTCAAATTCTCCTCAAATAACTTAAAAATTCGTTTGTATTCATCGACCCAACTTGAAGGTTCTGTAAAACCATGCGATTCAACCGGGTAAACAGCAAGTTCCCAGTTTTCTTTTCCGAGTTCGATAAAACGCTGCGTAATTCTCACAATATCCTGAAACTGCACGTTATCGTCAACCATTCCGTGACACATTAAAAGTGCGCCTTGCAAACCATTGGCAAAATAAATTGGCGAACTGCGGTGGTATGCAATACTGTCCTCAACCGGTGTATTCAGAATATTGGAAGTGTAACCATGATTATAGTGTGCCCAGTCGGTTACCGATCGCAACGCAGCCCCCGCGGCAAAAGTTTCAGGTTTATTAAACAGTGCCATCAAAGTTATAAAACCGCCATAAGAACCGCCGTAAATGCCAATTTTATCAGGAGATATACCATATTTTTCCACAAGCATTTTTGCACCGTCCACATGATCTGACAGATCTAAGCCACCCATGTGACGATATATCCCAGTTCGCCAATCGCGGCCATATCCGGCGCTTCCCCGGTAGTCGATATCCAAAACCGTATAACCGTTATCAACCAAAAAATTATTAAACTGATATTCCCGAAAATAGCTGCTCCACCATTTGTGTGCATTTTGAAGGTAGCCGGCACCATGCACAAAAATTACTGCCGGACCTAGTTTTTCAGGGTTTTCAGGTTGGTACAAACGTGCATAAACTGTTGCGCCATCTTCAGCATTAAAAGTGATAAACTCAGGAGTCCGCCATTTGTATTGCTCAAAATCGGAAGTTGTTGAATGCGTTATTTGTTTTGCTTCGGCACCGGGTTTGTTTTCCTGCAAATATAATTCCCAGGGTTTGTTGGCGGTGGAATAACGAATTGCCAGCAATTTTTCATCGGGTGAAAGTGTAACTTCATTTCCGCCTTCCATTGAAGTAATTTGTGTGAGTTCGCCGCCCCAAACCGGCATTTTATAAAAATGCGAAATGCCGGGATATACTTTATTTGCTGTAAAATAGAAGTGCTTTTTATCCTTGGAAATAAAAGCATCAGAAACTTCAAACTCCCCGCTTGTCAAAGCTGTTTTCTTTTTTGTTTTGATATTAACAGCATACAAATGTGAGTAACCCGAAACTTCGGATTGAAACCAAACTGATTTTCCATCGGGCATCCAACCCAAATCACCAGTTGACATTCCCCAGCCGCCAATTCCCGGGCCTCCAATCCAAGCTTCATCGCGCTGCCGATCCAGTGTTTCAAGTTTACCTGTTTCAGGATCAAGTAGCAAAATCCAGCGGTCTTTGTTGTCTTGAGATAAAGCCACAATCACTGCCAAATCCTGTGTTTCGTTCCACATTGGCCCCAATAAATTAATTGCCCGGGTTTTTATTTCCGAGCTGTCTTTTGGCATTCGTTCAGGATAATCTTTTAAATAATCGGGCAGGTCTTTCAACCCAGAAATATCGTCAGTTTTGATTTTTATGATTTTATTGCTATCCAAATCAAAAATCCCCATTTCGGTTTCGGTTTGCGGACTGCCAACTTTAGTGCGGCCGTCTTTTTCTTCGGTGTAGCCCGATTCGGTTACAAAATGCGTTACCGAAGTTTGTTTACCTCCCCGGTTACTTAAAGAAGTAGTATAAACCACAAATTTTCCCGTCGGACTCAATTCCACATTCCGAAGCCGTTTTTTTCCCAAATATATTTTCAGGGGCTCTTTTACTTCCTCCAATTCTTCTCTGTATTTACGCGCTTTTTCAGTGGCATCGCGTTCTTTTAACACATCGAAAAGTTCCTTTTGCTGATTTTCGAGAAACAAATCCTGTCTTTTTGTTTTGGGTTCAGGTTTTTCTTCACCTGAAACAAAATTGGTAATCTGCCTGACTAACCCTGTTTCAGGATTGATATAAAACAGGTTATTATCTTTTAAAAACGAAATTTCGGTATCATTAAGAACAAACTTTGGCGATGAAATCCGTTCAAGCCAATCAGTCAATTGTTTTGTATTGTCTTTCTCGATATCTAAAAGATTGAGATTCCCGTTGGCAACATAAACTTTTTTTGTTTTTGCTGAATTGTAATCACTGTTTCTGCCTGCCAAATTCCGTTTTTCTTCAAGTGGAACTTTTGCTGTTTCCTTAGTTTTCAAATTGTATGAATAAAGTGAAGAAAGCGTGTCTTTTTCAGGATTCCAATCGAAATAAATGTTGCTGCTTTGCTCATCCCACGAAATATTTTCGGGCGAAGTGCCAATCCATTTA
>JBBQPP010000631.1:0-2814 GCA_038217255.1 Bacteroidales bacterium
GCCAGTTTTAACCCTCAGAATAACAAAGGGGCAAAGCCTCCCAATGAGTCTGTAATGACACCTACAATTCCTTTTGGAATTGGGTTTAAATATTCTCTGGGACAAAGACTGGGTATCGGAATTGAATATCAGATGAGAAAAATGTTCAGTGATAAACTTGACGATCTGGATGACCCTTTGGCTTATAATAAAGATTCGGGTGGAAACCCTGTTCCAGAGGTAACTTATACAGATGTGATACATAACAATGATTGGTCGGGTTATTTGGGAATCCATTTAACTTACAAAATATACATGGGCAAAAAAGCATGCCCCGCCTACGATAGCAAAAACTAACTATGAAAACGTTCAGAACCAGGTTAGATAAAAACAGGATTCCTCAGCATGTTGCCGTAATTATGGACGGTAACGGACGTTGGGCCGAAAAACATGGAAAAGCCAGGGTTTTTGGGCACGAAAGCGGCGTTGAGTCTGTACGTTCCGTTGTTGAAGGAGCTGGCGAAATAGGGGTTAAACACCTTACACTTTATGCCTTTTCAACTGAAAATTGGGAGCGTCCAAAATCCGAAGTTGAAGCGCTGATGGAGTTATTGGTCCACGCCATCGATAATGAATCGGAATTGCTGATGAAAAACAATGTAAGACTTAGCACCATTGGCGATTTAAGCAAAATGCCATTGAAAGTGAAGGAAAGGCTGGATGGAAGTATCCGGTTTTTAAATGCAAACACGGGATTAAACCTGATTCTTGCGCTTAGTTATAGCTCTAAATGGGAAATAATAAACGCAGCTAAGAATCTTGCAAAAGATGCGGTTGATGGAAATGTAAAACTTGAAATGATAAATGATAAACTGTTTGAAAAATATTTGAACACAGCAGAAACGCCTGATCCCGAACTTTTAATTCGCACAGGCGGTGAGTTCAGGATAAGTAATTTTCTGTTGTGGCAAATTGCTTATTCAGAGCTGTATTTTACAGAAAAATTGTGGCCCGATTTTAGAAAGGAAGATTTATTCGAAGCCATTTTTGATTTTCAGAACAGGGAGAGGCGATTTGGAAAAACAAGTGAACAGTTGACGATGTAATTAATGTATGAACAGAATGCAAAGATCTATAATATTACTTTTTCTCTTTTTGGCAGTTTGGTTTCCCCGGGCATTTTCTCAGGAAAACGATAGCACCAATTTCTCAATTTACTATTCAAGCCCGGCTAAATATACAATCGCCGATGTGCAGGTATCGGGAATAAAATACCTTGATAAGACGGTTTTGATTCAACTTTCGGGGTTGCAAGTGGGAAACGAAATTGAAGTGCCTGGTGAAGGAGTTACTAATGCCATTAAAAAACTGTGGCAGCAGGGATTATTTTCTGATGTAAAAATTACCGCTACAAAAATTGTAAAGGATAAGATTTGGTTTGATATTTACCTTCAGGAACGTCCGCGCCTTGCCGATGTAAATTTTATGGGCGTCTCAAAATCAGAAAAAGACGATATAACCGAAAAAGTACTTTTACTTAAAGGTAGTCAGCTAACAGATAACCAGGTAATAAATGCCGAAAGGATTATTAAAAATATATTCCTTGAGAAAGGATTTTTGAATACCGAAGTTAATATTGTTCAGAGAGATGATACAACTCAAAACAACAGTCTTATTCTCGATATATATGTCGATAAAAAAACCAAAGTTAAGGTGAACGAAATTTTTATTACCGGAAACAAGGAAATCAGTTACATGACTTTGGAACGTGCGATGAAGAAGACAAATACAAGGACACTTCGAAACACATTCAAAACTAAAAAATTCCTTCAGGAAGAATTTAAAAAGGACAAGAAATTACTTATTGACAAATACAACGAAAAAGGTTATCGTGATGCAATAATTGTCAGGGATTCAGTTTACCAGGTACTTGTGGGTAGAAAAGACAAACCACGGGTGAATATTGATTTGGAACTTGAAGAAGGTGACAAATATTATTTTGGCGATATCAGATGGGTTGGAAATACGATTTACCCGTCAGATTATCTTACAAATGTGTTGGGTATAAAAAAAGGTGATGTTTTTAACCAGAAAATTCTCGATAAACGACTTTTTGACAATGATATTGGGTTAAATAACTTATATCTCGATAAGGGTTATCTTTTCTTTAATCTCGATCCTATTGAGGTTAATGTAAATAAGGATTCCATTGATTATGAAATGCGAATTTCTGAAGGAAAACAGGCAACTATCAATGAAGTCCGCATTGTAGGGAATACAAAAACCCACGAACATGTGGCACGTCGCGAATTATATACTTTTCCCGGCGATCTTTTTAGTAAATCGAATTTAATGCGTTCATATCGCGAATTGGCTCAGTTGGGGCATTTCGATCCCGAAGCCATTAACCCGGATGTTCAACCAAACCCAGAAAATGGTACGGTTGACATTGAATACCAATTGCAGGAAAAGGCAAACGACCAAATTGAACTTTCAGGAGGTTGGGGAGCAGGTATGTTTGTTGGTTCAATTGGTTTGAAATTTGCAAACTTTTCTGTGCGAAACATATTTAATAAAGAAGCCTGGAAACCTCTTCCAACGGGAGATGGGCAAACATTGGGCTTGCGTTTCCAAACCAGCGGCAGGTATTACCGTACCGTCAGCCTTTCATTCATCGAACCCTGGTTGGGTGGTAAAAAACCAAATTCATTTTCATTGTCGTTGTCGCACTCACGCACAAATTACAGTGCAAATAAATACTATCAGTCTTATAATCCTTATGGCTCAAGCGGTGGTTACAATCCTTATGGTGGTTATGGCGGTGGTTATGGTGGT
>JBBQPP010000632.1:0-2813 GCA_038217255.1 Bacteroidales bacterium
CCTACAAACCAGTGTCAAATACATTAGATATCCAGGTTTTATCGAATTGCCTATTGATAGAACAGAGCCGCGGAGTTACAGTTGATTCGTGCTTTTTCCAGAAATCGCAATATGAAGGAGGCGGCGGAAACGGATATATGTTTACACTACAATCCAACGACTGTCTGATTAAAAATAGCCGGGCAAACGATGGCCGCCACAATTACGATTTTAAATTTCCGTACTCCAATGGAAACGTGATATACAACTGCATTGGTGAAAACTCAAAATATGCCAGTGATTTTCACATGTACCTGAGTATGGCCAATCTGTTCGATAATTTTACGGTTGACAAAGATTACCTTGAATCAAGTTTTCGTCCTTATGGTGGTGACGTAATTCATGGATATTCTTCAACGCAATCGGTTTTTTACAATACAACGGGAAAAGCGTATCATCCTAACAGGGATTACATTATCGAATCGCGACAATTCAAGCACGGTTATATAATCGGCACTTCGGGCGCGGCAGATCAGGTAAAACTCGACCCGGTTGATGGAACAATGGGCGGCTACAACTATAAAACTGCACCGCGCGATTTTGCTGAAGGGATTGGAAAAGGCGACGAAATGTTTCCAGAATCACTTTATCTCGACCAACTTGAACGCCGGTTAACAGACAGCACAGGTTTGGCCAATTTTAATGTAACAATCAAAATAATCGATTTCAACACTAACAAACCACTACCCGATTGCAACGTTTCAGTTTTAAACATGCAAAAGTTAACCGACAATTCAGGTGCTTCAACTTTCGAAAAATTGAGTAATATCCTGAATGTGAAAATGGAAAAGGATTTCTATAAAACCATTTCAACTCAACAGTTTTCGATTTTTAGCGACACAACGCTGACTTATTATTTAGTACCGTATAAATACAACGTAACTATTTCGGTAAGCGACAAACAAACCGGTGATTTTTTTTTGGGAACCCGGGTTACTTTGAATAATGAGATTCAAATTACCAATGACAATGGCGAAACATATTTCGAAGTTTTTCCGGGAGATTATAATTTTCTGATTGAAAAAAGTTCTTATCAAAACGAAGGTGGGCAACTATCAATAAAAACAGATACGGCTTTTCATTTTGAATTAATCCGCAATATCGGATCCATTAAATTCAAGCTTTTTGAAGGGACAAATACCCCTGTAAACATTGCCACTGTTATTTTAAACACAGACACTTTGATTTCAACAAATTTGGGGATTGCAAATTTTAAAAACCTTGAAATCAATACTTCATATAATTACCTGATTTATAAAGGCGGGTACAATGATTTGTCGGGGATGCTGAAATTAAACGGAGATACAACGATTATTTTAAAAATAGAACCATATTCCACTTCGGTTTCAGAAAATCCGGAATTGAATAAAATTAAAATTTGGCCAAATCCGGTTTCAGAAACATTGAACGTAACAATACCTACTAATTATGCAAACGGGACTATTGAAATTCTAAATTTACAGGGGACTTCGATGAAAAAATTTTATCCGGGTAATCAGTTGCATTTTGAAGTACAAGTACATGATATGCCAGCGGGTATTTATTTGCTGAGATTTATGTCGAAACAAAACAATTTAAATCAAATGTTTGTGAAAGAATAACAAAAATGTTTCAATGACTATTTTTATATGTCTATTGGAAATAAGGTTAATACGGAGTAATTCCAATTTTGTTCAGGACTTGTCCCCCTTTGACCAAAATGAAAATTGGGAATACAATATTTTTTCAAAGGGGGATTAAGGGGGATTTCAAAACAGATTTTATAAAAAAGTTTTTTTTATGAATGTATTTCAGAATCCCCCTTTGATTCCCCCTTTAATATTGATATTTGGGTTTTTCTACACATGATTGCAATTAAAGGGGGACAAGTTCTGATGATAATTCTTTTTCCGTATAAAATGAGATTCGAAAAACATACGATTAAAAAAACAATGAATTGACAGTTACACTACTTTAAAAATTTAACATCTATGAAAAAATCAACTATTACCATTTTAGCCCTTGTTTTTGCCCTTCAAACAAGTTTTTCGCAAACTGTAAAAGTGCAGGTTTACCCTGAAATCCTGAAACAGAAAATAGAATCGATTGGAGGGAATTATTGTCAGGCAAATTATACAAACCATGCCTGGGATGACATTGGTGAAGCAACTTTGAAAGATTTTAAACCAAGTCATGTTCGTTTGGCGCTGCCGCTTGAGTTTCGCAGCCTGGATTATTCAGCATATAAAGGCAGTAAAATTGTTGAGCAAGCAACTGTAATATCGTTATTGGAAAGCATGAAACGAATGAAAACAGAATTTGGAGTTTCAAATTTTACCATTTCCGTTTGGCGCGTTGCCAACGAATTGGTTTCGAACCCAGAAAAAGATTCGCAACGTCGCATAAAACCTGAGAAATATGATGAACTGATTGATCAAATTGAAGCTTTTTTGTTAAAAGCAAAAGACAAATATGGCGTTGAAGCTGATTACTTTTCCTTTAATGAATCGGACGGTGGTTACCAGGTGATTTTTTCGCCCGAAGAAACCATTGCCTTTTTCAAAAAAGCGGGAGACCGTTTTCGGAAAGCTGGTTTAAAAACCAAGTTTTTATGGGCAGATACTGCACAACCTAAGGGAACCGTTGAATTTGCGACAATGATTGCTGCTGATTCAACCATTTGGAAATATTTGGGACCACTTTGTTTTCACAGCTGGTGGGCAGAAAAAATGCCTGACAATGAATTTGAAAGAATTGCCGGTTTGGCCAAAGCCTGGGACAGGCAAGTTTGGTGC
>JBBQPP010000633.1:0-2808 GCA_038217255.1 Bacteroidales bacterium
GGCCAGGGACGCCACGCAATTGAATTTTTCACTCAAACAAAAGTGGTAATCGAACGCTGGCCAAAAGAGTGGACAAGGAAATTCTAAACAGAACAAAATGAAATCGATTTTAAATAATAACAACCATTAAAACCTTCAATTTAAAATGATAAAAATAGCAAATGCACCCTGTTCGTGGGGGGCACTCGAATTTGAACTGGAAGGGAAATCGCTGGGTTATCAGCAGGTTCTTTCGGAAATGGTGGAAACCGGATACGCAGGCACCGAACTTGGGGACTGGGGTTTTATGCCCTCAAATCCAAAGGATCTTCGAAAAGTGCTTGACGACAAGAAACTTCAGTTGCTTGGCGCCTTTGTCCCTGTGGCATTAGCAAAAGAAGATGAACATAAAGCCGGAGTTGAGCTCGCACTAAAAACCGCAGGTTTGATGTTCAATGCCGGTTATAAAAATGCGTTTATCGTTCTGGCCGATGAAAACGGGTCGGTAGAAGAACGCACAAAAAATGCCGGACGAATTACACCTGAAATGGGATTAACAGAAATCCAATGGAAAATATTTGCAGAAGGTGCAGAAAAAGTAGCGCAAGCTGTAAAGGACACTTATGGTATGCGTACTGTTTTCCACCACCATTGTGGCGGCTATGTTGAAACCCCGCAGGAAGTATCAAAACTGATGGAATTGACTAACCCTGAAATCTTGGGATTGTGCCTCGATATGGGCCATTATGCCTTTGGTGGAGGCATTCCGGTGGAGGCGCTTCGAAAATATTACAACCGGATTTGGCATGTCCATTTTAAGGATTTCGATCCAAAAGTTGGAAAAGCTGCGCAGGAGAATAATTACGATTATTTCAAATCGGTTGAGCAAGGCGTGTTTTGTGAATTGGGAAAAGGCAGCGTTGATTTCGAATCGATTGTAAAAATCCTGAACCAAAAAGGATATGATGGCTGGATTGTGGTTGAACAGGACGTACTTCCGGGAATGGGGAATCCGAAAGTTTGTGCAAAAAGGAATAGAGAGTTTATTGCGTCGCTGGGGTTGTAGATTTGACGTTGTCAGGTCTGCGACGCTGACAAGTCCGAGGAGCCGAAAGCCTGACAGCGTCCTTAGACCTGTCAGCGTTAAATACCATAGATAAAAATTAAATAATACACAAAATGAAAAAAATAAAAGTTGCAGTTGCCGGATTAGGCAGGATTGGTAAAATTCACCTCAAAAATTTATGCCGAAATTTTTCGGAAATTGAAGTAATGGCAGTGATGGATATTTTTAACGAATCAAAATTAATTGCCAACGAATTTAATATACCGGTTTTTGTAAAAGATTTTGATGAATTACTGGCAGTGCCTGGTTTGGATGTAGTAGTGATTTGTTCGCCAACCGACACACATGCCGATTATGTGGTAAAAGCCGCGAAAGCCGGAAAACAAATTTTTTGCGAAAAACCGCTTGATCTTTCACTTGACCGGGTAAAAGAAGTGCTCGAAATTGTAAATAAATCTGGCGTAAAATTGATGCTCGGTTTCAACCGCCGCTTTGATCCTGAATTCAAAAAAATCAGGCAATTGGTTGTGAACGATGCTGTTGGTGATCCGCAAATCATAAAAATCACAAGCCGCGATCCCGGACCACCACCGGTTTCATACATAAAAGTTTCGGGCGGGATGTTCCTCGACATGACAATCCATGATTTCGACATGGCACGTTATATTTCGGGCAAACAGGTGAAAGAAGTTTATGCAAAAGGCGCGGTTATGGTTGACGCCGAAATTGGTAAAGTCGGTGATATTGACACAGCAATCATTACGCTCACTTTCGAAGACGGAACGATGGCAGTAATCGACAATTGCAGAAAAGCAGTTTATGGTTACGACCAGCGACTTGAAGTTTTTGGAAGCAAAGGTATGGCACAGGCAGAAAACAATTTCCCAAACAACCATAAATTATACACTGCTACAGGCATTTCCGGTGATTTGCCGTTGCACTTTTTCCTTGAAAGATACGATGCTTCCTACAACCAGGAAATCAGGGAATTTATTGATGCACTGGTTTCAGGTGGCAAAATGCCCGTTGACGGTGAGGATGGGTTATTGTCGATTGCAATTGGTTTGGCTGCTAAAAAATCGGTAGCCGAAGGACGGCCAGTAAAAATAGAGGAAATACTAAAGTAGGAGGAATTACCTGGTTCTTTTTTACTATTGAGATTTATATATCAAGTATCAAAACTAAAATGAAAAAGGGGCAATATTCTAAATAAGTAAGGGAATATGTCTTTCAGTATCTGTAAGTTAACCTATTAAGAGAAATGAATCGGAATATATTTTAAAGTAAAAAATAGAAATGAAGCTAAATTATAAATACATATTTTTTTTCAGCATATATTTTGGAATAATCGGAAGTTATGCTGTACAAGCCCAACAAAAAAACACCGTTCTACCCGCCCACTCACACAACGATTATGAACATGAACGACCGCTTTTTGATGCTTTGGATTGTCATTTCAAAAGTATCGAAGCAGATGTTTATTTAGTTGGGGATTCGCTTTTTGTTGCGCACAATTCGGAAGATATAAAACCGGGCAGGACAATTCAAACGCTTTATTTAGAACCGCTTAAAAATCAAATCAAAAAAAATAATGGTTCGGTTTACGGAAATGGTGAGGAAGTAATTCTTTTCATCGATATAAAAGACGACGGTTTAAAAACATACCAATTGCTTCACAAAATTCTTGAAGGATACAAACAGGATTTGACGGTTTTTGAAAATGGCATTAAAAAAACAGGAAGTATTATGGTAGTGGTATCAGG
>JBBQPP010000634.1:0-2808 GCA_038217255.1 Bacteroidales bacterium
GGGTTCGCTACTAAAAAAGCGCAAAGACAGATGGCGCTAAAAATCCAGGTTCAGCAAACAATGCTTGAATTAATTTTCCATCCGAAACTTGTATCTTTTGAAACAGGGGTAAAATAGAACTTTTTATTATTGTATTTTTGCAAATAATACCAATTTTTAAACATTCGATTTTTATAGAGCATTTAAACGTATGAAGATGAAAAAGACAGCATTTTATTTATCGGTTTTGTTATTGGGAGTTTTTTTAGTTTTTATTTCGGGTTGTTCAACAACACCTGAAGAAACCTGTGAACAGGATGAAATTTGTACAGGCAAAACAGTAACTGCCTGTTGTAATGTAGATGAATGTTATTATGAATTTAATGGTGTGAAATATGGCGATGACGCAGAATCACAGACAAGATTAGCTGTTGCTTTGGGTTGCACACAAGCAAGTTCGCCAACTTTCAAGGAAGACATAAGTGATTTAATACTTCGTTTGGAGGCACTTGGAGAAATAGCAAAAACGAATCAAAGAAGTTTGGGGGAATAATTTAATTCTTGCGAAACATAAGTTTAGCGTTTCTGCTGTCGGAATATGGGATTACAATTTCCCATTCCCCTTTGTCAGGATTTGTGACTTCCAAATTTATTTCGCTTTCATTTTTTGAAACCACTTTTGCCGTAAAGTCAGGCACTTCTGTTTCTGAGGGGATAAGCAACCACACAAAAGTTGCATCGGCAACAATTTGTGTAGAATATATTGTGGCAACATTTGATTCGAATTTATTGTACTCCGGACTATACCAACCTTGTATTTCAGGTTTTTCCTGACCTTTTACAATATCCACTTTCCAATCCGATTTCCCGACAGGAATAATTTCGAGGTTCCCCCTTTCATTATTTGTAGAAGTAATTCCGCCAGATTTTTGATAAACTTCGCATTCGGGGTGCCAGTGCCAAAGTGTTTCGATTTTTCGCGGGCTGTCGGTTTCCAAATTGTCAACCACCACCCAAAATTCGCCACGAACATAGAACAAACTTCGCATATGTTTTACATTTTCCAAATCGAAGTATTTATCAAATGAATTCCATGCGTAATCAAATTCAGGGGTAATTTTGAAATGACTCTCCCCAAGCGGTTTATCGGCAACAAGAATATCCGGCTCCTGACCTTTCCCATCAATTAAAACCGAATTGTGGCCTTGTGTACCTTTTGCATAAAACCTGAATTTTTCCGCAACTTCGCCGGTATATGCAAATCGTCCGGCATCCACCAACAAATCTCTGCCAAATGCTGAAATCGAAATGTGAAGTTTGTCATTATGTTGGTGACCACTCCCCCATGGACCAATGTCAAAAAACGACCATTGCGCATCAACATCAAATCCACTGCGTGAAATTAACTGACCTGCCCATGGAAAAAACCAGGAAGGCCCGGTTCGGGGTTTGACCCCCGATTTGCCGTTTGTTGCAATGTATTCCCAATCAGGGTGATGGAACTTTTTTGCACCTGCAATAATTAAATCCCGATTAGAACCCAGGTCGCCATCATTATTTAAAATCCGGTTTCCATCTGGCCTGACCGCATGTGCAATGTAACTGTACATGCTCTCAATGGTCTTGTTAAAAAAATCAGGCAAAGGTTTATTTGCCCTGTCGCAAATCTCTTTAAACAATTCGAAATTAGCCAGGGCAACATTGTGGTAATGTGAGGTAAGTTCAGTTTGAATACCATCAGGATAAACCTGCCCTTTCATACTTTCTGTCATCGTTTTTATGGAATAGTCCAGCCATTCGGGAGAGTTTTTGTATTCCGGAAAATTAGTGGCTACCGTTGCCAATGCCGATATTTCCATTGTCAGCCAATTGTTTCCCGAGTGAAAATTGCGGTTGTAATGCGCATGATCGGGTAAACTGCTCAACATTAAAAGTTGAGTTGCGGGCGATATATTTTCGTTGTTCAACAAACCGTAAAAAATTTGCGACCACACTTTCACACGCGCCGCAACTTCCAAGCCACGCCAAATGGATTCGCTGCCTTTTTCGGCAGGATATGGCATACTTTTAATGATGAAATCACGCAGAAACAGGTCGATATATTTGGCGTATTTTGGGTTGCCGGTTTCAATATAAACATTAAATACCTCCTGAAGTTGGCTGTGGCGATTTGAGAGCCACGCCCATTCGCGGTCGTTGTTGGGACCTTTGTAATACCAGTCGCGATGCCCGTCAGCGCCCCACGGAACTTGTCCACGGACATTCTGCACAACAAATACATTTTTTAAAATGGTATCGGCAAGCGCATCCGTTTTTGATGAAATTGCAGGTTGAACTTTTCGCAGATATTCTGCTGTATTGCCGGTTTTGTAATAATTCAGCAATTCAGTACAAGCCAATTGAATGTCGTTTTGTTGGTAAGCTTGTTTTACTTTTTCCATGCCTGCATAATCGAGGTTGAATTGGTCCAGCAACGTAAGCATCTGCTCAGGATAAGCCTTGCAAACATCTTCAACAGTAACTATTTTTTGCCATTTGGGTTGAGACCAAAGTAAAACAGGAAAAATCAGTAAAAGTGTGATTAGATAAATCGAATAAGTTTTCATTCTATTTCAATTTTGTTGAGTTGGTTTAAAACTTATAAAAAAGTGTTTTCGACCTCAATTTACAATGTTTTTATTTTTCCAAATCCTTTTTGCGCTTTAAAGCTTCCAAAAAATAATAATCGGCATAATTCAGCGGAACATCCACTTCCGAATTGTGCGGAATACTACCTACAGAATGTTTCAGAATAAAATCCCCGTTTTCGCCTAATGCAGCTCTGTATTC
>JBBQPP010000635.1:0-2804 GCA_038217255.1 Bacteroidales bacterium
CTTCAATTCCACCAAAAACGGCAGACTTACCTTCTTTATAAAAAACAACTCCAGCCAAAGTCTTATCAGAAAGAACCACTTCCTGCGTATTTATTGTATTGATAATTTCAAATGGAAGTTGTTTTTCCATTTCTTCCAAAATTGATTTTGTCGCATTCGGAACAAGAATGTATTCATAAGATTCATTTTTAGGATTTATTCCATGTTCAAAATACAACTTGAAAATATTTGCCTTCAAAATCTCTTCGGGATAACGGGATACGACCCAGTGCCACGAACCATTCGCTTCTCCCGTTTGAAGTTGAAGATTTCCTCCGTTCGGAAAAATATATCCGATATTGTCGTGCAGAATCCAGAGTGGATTTTCTATTACTTCGGATTCACCCGCTTTTTTTTCACCGGCTGCAGTTTTAACAACTACTTCGCCATTTAAAAACGACTGATTCACCGCAGTTGTAACCGGCAATCCTTCTGAAGAGGAAATTCCCGCACCCAGGCAAATAATTTTATCATTTAACATAAACCAGGATTTGCGGGCTTTTAATCCGTTTCGAATGTAATCCATAACTGCTATTCCGTTTTGCCCGTCGGAAACACCACCCACAAAATTGCTTTCGATTCGGTATCCTCTTGCCGTGAGAACCGGAAGTGTATCATTATCCTGCTGAACGGTTGTTCCCGGAATTTTTTTCCAGTCCCAAAAAGGAAAGATATCCAGATACTCATTCTGCGTTTGGTAAAGAAATGTTGCTCCATCACCCATATAATATCCCTGAATGTTTTCGGAATTACAGGATTCGGCGCCGATTACCCTTTCGGAACACATTTTTACTGAAAAATAATATTCAGGAGTTCTTTGAATCTGAACGTCTGAACGCCAAAAATGACGGTTACCGGAAAGATTCTGCCAATGATTTGCTTTTTCGTAATCTGATTCAAATTCCGGGTCAAGCTGTTCCATTTTTGCCATATTTTGTGCCAGTGAAGCCGCCTTTGATTTCTGGGCATTTGGGAACAATTGCCTTCCACAGGAACTTATATCGTAGAAGTCTTTCCATGTTACCCACTGCTGACCTTCAAGGAGATAATTCCTTAAAATTTCCACTTTGCTTTCGTTGAACTGAAAAGGAGTATTTCTGAGAATTGTAATCCATTTAATCATGTCGCCAACATATGCAAGCCCGTAATTTCCAAACTGCAACTGGGGTCCGTGCTGATGATATGACCAATCGGGCTGAACGCCTTCTCCAGTGCTGACTACCAGTTCCTCCTGAATTGATTCTGCAGCGATACGAATTGTGTCCTCATTTTTCAGCAATAAATTTCTCAGCAGTACATTGCCGGATTGCCAGACTTTGTTTTGTCCCGTCATTCCTATTTTTGAGCGATTGAGGATATTAACTCCTTTTTCCATCTGTTCCGGCGAAAGTTCGGCTTCCATTAAAATCATTACCGGAGCCAAAACCATAGGAACGCCAATTTCGGGATACCACCAGTTTGGACAAATAAAATCGTTTTCGAGCCAAAAATTTAGCGCCAAATGAATTTTTCCTGAAACATTTTTCTTTTGGTAAAAGTCTGTTCCTAAAGTTTGATAGGCTTTTGAAATTTCCAACAAGTTTGACAAATGAGTTCTTATAGGCCACCCACCCCTTTCTTTGCTTGTATAATCTATATCACTCCAGGTTCCATCGTCCTGCATTTCATTTAAAAGTGTTTTTACATTTTCCAAATCAGCAGGTTCATCCAAAATATTGGTTAAAACGTTTTGGTGCAACTGTTGTAATTCTTCAGGGTAATTTTTTGTTTGTTCGAATATTTTGGGTGATTTGGGTTGTGTGCAGCTGAAAAGCACTGAAATCAGGGTTAGGTTGAGTAGGATTCTGAGTTTCATTGTATATATTTTTTGTGTTCTTATTAAACTGTTAAAACTTAAAACTATGATGCTGTCCACTTTTCAAAATAATAGTTTCCTTTAAACTTGTTGACAAATCTCCACGTTTCAGTTGTTTTATTTCAATGTTTCCAGAATCAACCTGAATATCAATACCTGTATCAGAAACTTTTGCCATTCCCCAGGCATAACCGTTGCTCCAAAAATATTTCCCGGGCTTATCGGTAAAAGCGATTGATTTATCGATGGCAGAATAATGAAATCCGCTAAGTGCCAGGTTTGCCCCCCAGCTTGCCATTGCCCGCGCATAATGATGGCCACATTCAGCCTCATCAAATGGGCTGCGTTTGCTGCCGTCATAACGATCTCGGATATTTTTGATAACCTCAATTCCTTCGGGTTGCATCCCTTCGTACATCATTCCAATAGCGGCAGCATATTCAAATCCTGTCATCACTTCTGAAAAATAGGGGAACGGGACTTTTGGCCTTCCGTTTGGCCAACTTGCCATCAGCAACGCTTTCTCATCACCCAGCGCATACGAACGCATATTGTTGAAATGGTTTTCCATGGTTTCCATCGAATTGTATTTCAGGATACTTTTCAATGTGGTTTTTATATTTTTTTCGGAAGCCAGATACCCCAAACCGCAAATATGCGCCATGTATTGCCCAACCAACTGATCGACCAAACAACCTCTTGCCAGTTGATATTTTGGCATATTTGGGGCTGAGTAATCTGTTATTTCTACTTTAGTTTCGGGGTCAAGTACCATCTGTTCGTAATATTCGCCATTGAAAAGATTTTCATCTGTCCACTTGCTTCCCGAGGCAAAAATGGTTTCACACTTTTTGGCAAATTCAATTTCGCCCATAGCCGTTGCCATTTTCGCGGCTGCCTTTAAAGCGCC
>JBBQPP010000636.1:0-2804 GCA_038217255.1 Bacteroidales bacterium
CCGGTACCATAAGTTTTTATCAAATTTCGGTTCGCCTTGTTCAAGTGGTGTCAAAGCCATCGCTTTCAGCGCTAAAATACCCATCCCGCGTTTTTCTGCTTCATCAAAAACCTGTGGTCCAAAGTTCCCGGCATTCCAGCAAGCAAAATTAATTGGGAATAAAATGGAATCGAAATCATAACTCTTCATGGCCAGCAACGCTGCGTCAACCGAATGCGCCGAAAAACCGACATGCTTGATTTTTCCTTCTTTTTTTGCTTTTACAACCGTTTCCATTGCCCCGCCTTTTGCAAACACCTTTTCAACGTCTTCCACCGAACTCAAGGCATGTAATTGGTACAAATCCAAATGATCGGTTTCGAGTTTTGTTAACGAATCTTCAAGGTTTTTTTGCGCCCCTTCAGCAGTACGTTCATGGGTTTTGCAGGCTAAGAAACAATTTTTACGGTAAGGTTTTAAAGCTGGTCCCAATTTTTCCTGTGCATTACCGTAGTTGGGTGCAACGTCGAAATAATTTACCCCGAGATCATAGGCTTTGGCAACAATTTCATTGGCAAAATCCTGTGGATTGTCGTTGAGCATTATTCCACCAAAACCAATTACCGAAAGTTTTTCTCCGGTTTTTCCAAGAACACGTTTTGGGATTTTATAATCTGCTGAAAAATTATTTCCAAAACTGCGAATAGTCGGTATTGTTAATGCCATTGCACCAAGGGCGCTGTTCCTTATAAATATTCTTCTTTCCATGGTTGTTTTTTAAGAATGTTTTGCTGACTAAAATGATTTATCATTTTGAAAAATACGAAAATTTAAAAGAATAACAAAGGGCGCATTGTAACGCCCTTCTTTTGTTTAACTGAAAATCAAACTATCCTTCAAATTTAAAGGATACTTTCAACTTAGTACGGTAATATTCAATTTTACCGTCTTTCAGGTGCATGTCCATCTGGACAACTTCAGCTACTCTCAACTCGCGCAACGATTTTGAAGCGCGAGTGATAGCATTTTGTGCAGCTTTTTCCCATGATTCGGTACTGCTGCCAACCAATTCAATAATTTTGTAAACGCTTTCGGGCATACTCTATTTTTTTGATGATTAATACTTCAAATTAGTTTCTTCTACGAATTTTTTCAGGTTTTGTTTTATTAATTGGCAGATCGTTAAATGTATCTTCGCAGTAAAATAAAACGCAAATGACATTTCAGGAATTAATTACTAAACGCCAAAGTGTGCGCAAATATCAGGAAAAACCTGTTGAGCGAAAGAAAATTGAATTGATAATAGAAGCTTTTCGCCTTGCACCTTCAGCTTCTAATTCACAAGCATGGAAACTGATAATTGTGGATGAGCCGGAACTAAAGGATAAAGTTGCGCAGTCAACTTTCAATACTGTCATTTCGTTTAACAAATTTGCAGTTCAGGCCCCGGTAATAGCTGTTTTGGTTATCGAAAAAGCAAAACTAATTACGCAAATTGGCGGGAGCATTAAAAATATGGAATACCCAAAAATAGATATTGGAATTGCAGCCGAACATTTTTGTTTGCAAGCTGCCGAACTTGGTTTGGGAACTTGTATGATTGGCTGGTTTGATGAGAAAAAAATACAACAACTTTTAAAGATTCCTGAAAAACGTAAAATTGGTCTGGTAATCACGCTTGGATACCCTCCTGAAGATTATAAACTTCGAAATAAAATCCGCAAACCGGTGGAAGAGATTTTCGGGTTTAATTCGTATTAATTTCTGAACCGAAACCAATCAACAGAAAACAAATTGTTTTCCTTTCCTTGAAATTTCAACCAAACGGCATGTATCCCGGTTGTTTTTTCGATTTTGCCCGAAATGGTTTGCCAATCGGCATTTTCGCCTGCTGGTATTTTTAATTGTCCAATCTGTTTTCCCCAGGGTTGGTCGATATGGATTGAAACTGTGCCTCCATTTTTCATCGGTTTAACTTGAAATTCAACGTTTGCCGGTCCATTGCCAAAGTCAATGTATTTGTACGCAGCACTATCGTCCTTTCTAATTTCTCCTAACTCTTCATTGTTTTTTTCGAAAAGTTGAATCCTTACATTACCAAATAAAAGACAGGCACGTTCGGCATCAATTTTTTCGAATGCATTTAATGCCGGACCAGCTCCTTGCGAAGTCATTTCCACTTCGTTAATACTTCCGTCATTATTGAAGAAAATGGGTTCGACACAAGCTTTTCGCATCATAAAACTGTTGTGGGTGGAGCGGTGATAAAAAACGTACCACTGCCCTTTGAATTCAACAATTGAACCATGATTATTCCAGGAACTTGGATCGCAGTGCGAATTATCGACAATTACGCCGCCATATTTGAATGGGCCAAATGGAGATTTGCTTGTGGAATATCCAATTGAGGTCGGACGGTTGGCGCGGCTCATATCGGCATAAATAAAATAATAAATGCCATTGCGTTTTACCATGTATCCACCTTCATGAAAAAAGTGCTCTTTTTCGTTTACAACCCCAGTTACAATAGTTGAAGTGTCTATTTCGGTCATGTTTGGTTTCAAATTGGCAACTTTAGCCTGAAACTGTCCCCAAATGTAGTACGCCTGTCCATCGTCATCCATAAAAACACAGGGATCAATTTCTTCAATTCCTTTTAGTTGCATTTTTTGTCCCTTTACAAAAGGTCCGGTTGGCGATTTACTTGTTGCAACCCCTTCCGCAGCATTCCTGTCGGGCATACAGTAATACATGTAGTAAGTTCCGTTTTTGTACATTACGTCAGGTGCAAAAAGAAGTGCATCGGAATATGAAATCTGGTCGTT
>JBBQPP010000637.1:0-2789 GCA_038217255.1 Bacteroidales bacterium
CTGAATCAGTAAGTAATGAATCAGTAAAACGGTTTCTGAATAAAAGCAGAAATTTGTTGTCTGTAAATGAATATGTTTCAGGGATATTGAAAGGCGATATTACAATTTTAAGCAAAGCAGTTACACTTGTTGAGAGCGCCAATGCAAAGCATCAGCAGCTGGCACAGGAAGTCATTACACAATGTTTACCGCATAGTGGGAATTCTATCCGCGTTGGTATTACAGGAGTTCCCGGAGTTGGTAAAAGTACATTTATAGAGACGCTTGGAATTCTGATTACAAAGCAAGGTGGCAAACTTGCAGTATTGGCAATCGACCCGAGCAGTGAAAGAACAAAAGGAAGCATTTTGGGAGATAAAACCCGGATGGAAGAATTGGCGGGTGACAAAAATGCCTATATCCGTCCAAGCCCCTCAGCAGGTTCGTTGGGTGGTGTGGCGCGAAAAACCCGTGAAACAATTATTTTGTGCGAAGCCGCCGGGTTCGATCATATTTTTATCGAAACTGTGGGGGTTGGACAAAGTGAAACCGCAGTTCATTCAATGACCGACTTTTTCCTGCTCTTAATGCTCACGGGCGCTGGCGACGAGTTACAGGGAATAAAACGTGGTATAATGGAAATGGCAGATACAATTGCCATTAACAAGGCGGATGGCAACAACATTGAAAAAGCTCAATTGGCAAGGATTCAATATAATAATGCACTTCATCTTTTTCCAAAAAAGGATTCGGATTGGGAACCAAATGTGCTGACTTGTTCGGCTACAGCAAAAACAGGAATAGTTGAGGTTTGGGAGCAAATTGAAAAGTATAAATCGCTAACTCAAGGGAATAATTATTTTTATCAAAAACGCAATGAACAAGCTACTTACTGGATGCACGAAACAATTCAGGAAACATTGAAACGGGACTTTTACGATAACCCGGAAATCAAAGAAAAACTTAAAGAATTTGAAGCGCATGTTTTGACAGATAAGATGAGCTCGTTTGTTGCAGCAGGTAGCTTGTTGGAAATTTATTCAGGGTTGAAGTAAGTTTGTTAAAATGGAAGTTAATTATTTTTGAAAGAGAATAAGGCAATTCGTTTCAATAAAAAAGGACTATATTTGATTTGAATGAGAACAAAACAGGAGCATATTACTTTCTGGATTGAGCAAGCAAATGACGATTGGACAGCGGTTAAAACACTGTTTGAGGGAAAAAATTATTTGCAAGCTTTATTTTTTGCTCACCTTGTAATTGAAAAGCTCTGTAAAGCGTTATGGATAAAATATAATGTTGAAAATGTTCCACCACGAACACAAAATTTAATCCATATACTTTCTTCTACACCCGTTTTGTTTTCTGATGAAAAAGGAGAATTTATGTTGAATTTAAATCGATTTCAGTTGGAAGGAAGATATCCGGATTATCTAACAAAAATTCAAGCAATTTGCACAAAGGATTTTACGAAATCAATAATAGAAGAAACAAATAATTTAAGATTATGGTTACTCGGGAAACTGCAATAAAAACGGCAAAAGCTTTTATAAATGATTGTGTTCATAGCGGATTGTCATTCAATAAAGTATTATTATTTGGATCTGTAGCAAAAAATACTGCTCATGAATGGTCGGACATTGATTTACTTTTGATTTCAGACCAGTTTGGCGATAATGTGTTTGAAAATCTAAAACTCTATTCAAAAATAAATCTCAAATATCCAATTATTGAAACTCATCCATATCCAACCAATTACTATTTGAAAGGGGATGAGTTTTTAAATGCGATTAGCAAAGAGGGGATTGATTTATTAACTTATACTGCAGCTTAGTTTTACCTTGCACCCTAAACAACGGGATAGCAAGGCGGTTTAAATGAATTATCTTTGCTCCAAACCTTTCAAAGCGAGAAATGTTATAAAGGCATAAAATCAATAATTAAAAAAGAATACAAATGAATTACGATGTATTAGTAATCGGAAGTGGTCCCGGAGGCTATGTAACTGCTATTCGTGCAGCACAATTGGGATTAAAAGTGGCCGTTGTTGAAACCGAAAACCTTGGCGGAATTTGTCTGAACTGGGGCTGCATCCCTACCAAATCGTTGTTGAAAAGTGCACAAGCTTTTGAGTACGCTGTTCATGCTGCCGATTATGGAGTTTCAATTTCAGGAGAAGTCAAAGCTGATTTTGCTGCAATGGTAAAACGCAGCCGCGATGTTGCCGATGGTATGAGCAAAGGGATTCAATATCTTTTCAAGAAAAACAAAGTAGAATCGATTTTTGGATTTGGAAAACTTGCAGGTAAAAATACAGTTGAAGTTGCCGATGACACAGGCAAAAAAACAAAATACACTGCCAAACATATTATTGTTGCAACTGGCGCCCGTTCGCGCGAATTGCCAAATTTACCTATTGATGGTAAAAAAATTATTGGTTACCGTAAAGCGATGACTCTTGATAAATTGCCGGAAAGTATGGTAGTTGTAGGTTCTGGTGCAATCGGTAGTGAGTTCGCCTATTTTTATCAAACAATCGGTACAAAAGTAACTCTTGTGGAATTTATGCCAACAGCGGTTCCAAATGAAGATGAGGAAGTGTCAAAACAGTTGGAACGCTCATTCAAAAAAATAAAAATGAATGTATTGACAAGTTCATCGGTTGAAAAAGTTGATACTAAAGGCGATAAATGCAAGGTTACAATTAAAACTAAAAAAGGAGAAGAAGTTGTTGAAGCTGACATTGTGCTTTCGGCTGTTGGAATTACACCAAACACTGAAGGAATTGGGTTAGAGGAGATGAAAGTTGT
>JBBQPP010000638.1:0-2784 GCA_038217255.1 Bacteroidales bacterium
ATTTTAGTTGATAAAATTTATAAATCAGGTAATTTAAAACTGTCAAGAAGTTTGCCGGCAATTATTGGTTTCGCACTTGCTGCCATCGGCGTTATTCTGATGACAAACGCTCAAACCGATATCAATAAAGTATTATTTTTAACCCTGGCCATTTTTGGAGCAGATATGACATTAAGTCCATCGTGGGCATTTTGTATCGATATTGGAAAAGAAAATGCAGGTGCCGTTTCCGGAACTATGAATATGGCCGGAAATCTGGGCGCATTTACTTCCATTTTAGCATTTGGATATTTGGCTGATGGATTAATTCAGTCAGGCGTGGATCCTAAACTGGCATTGGCTGGAAACGATATGTTTTTTTACATCTGTGCCGGCTTAAGTGTAGTTTCAATTATTGCCTGGTTATTAATGAATCCGAATAAAAGTATTAAAGCAGAATAAAACAATATATTAGTTTAAAAAGGTTCTTAAAAATATAATTTATAAAACATCGGACTTCCGACTTCGGACTTCCGACAATTCTAAAAAAATGAAATTAGCACTGAATACATTGGTTTATGAAGTTGGAAACAAAGGGCCGGAAGAATCCCTGCGTTCTGCCGTAAAATACGGTTTTAAATACATTGAATACGCAGGTATCCGAAAAGGAAATCCGCTAACGATGTCTGCCGCACAAAAAAAGGAAGCAGTTCGTATTGTAAAAGATAACGGAATTCACAGTACTCAAATGTTACTGGTGGCGACAAAAGATTCTGCTCATCCTGATCCCAAAAAACGGGATGCGGTGTTCGATTATATGAAAACATGTGCCGAATTCCAAATGGAATTGGGTGGCCGTCAATTGTTGGTTTGCTGGGGTGGGGGATTATACGAACTGGGAACTTCACCCGAACAATCCTGGTTATACATGGTTGAAAATGTGGGGCGTTTTGCCGAATGGTGTCTCGATAAAAATTTACTGGTTGGTCTGGAGCTCGATCCGCATGTTTATTTTATATGCAACAATACTTACAAATTGGCAAAAGCGATTGAAGATATTGGTTTACCAAATATGTATCCGAATATTGATGTGGGCCATTTGGTAATTACCCGCGAAGAACCTGAACAATTGGAAAAACTAAAAAGCCGGATGATTCATGTTCATTTAAGCGAAACTGAAAGTTTTGATCACACAAACAGTATTTTAGGAACCGGTGCCGTTCCATTTCGTCAATATGTGGACAAATGCCTGGAACTGGGAATAGAAGAAAATTGTGCGAAGCTGGGTGAGCCTTGTGTTGCCGGAATTGAAATGGGTAGCGAAGCTAGTGGTGGTTTTGTTGAAAATCCGGATTACTGGGTTGAAGAAAGCTTAAAATTCCTTGAAAAAGAATTGCCGCACGTAACCAGATAATTAGAAAATATATAATTTTTACTGTCTTGAATCTTGTGTCTTGAATCTAATATTAAGAAAATGAAAATTTGCATCGATTGCGATGACGCAGCAATAAACCTCAAAAAAGTGCTGTACGATCATCTGAAAAGTAAAAATATTGACATTACCGATTTGAATTACACGGCATCAAAAGAAAATGCAATGTATCCTGAAATTGGATTTAATCTGGCGAAACAAGTTGCTGCCGGAAAATACGACAGGGGAATTAGTATTTGCGGAACCGGTCTGGGTATGGCAATGATAGCCAACAAAGTAGAAGGCATTTTTGCCGGAACCTGTCACGATGTTTTTTCTGCCGAACGCTTAAGAAAAAGTAATGATGCACAGATTATTACCATGGGCGAGCGTGTTATCGGACCAGAACTGGCAAAAACTATCATTGATGCGTGGCTCGTTTCAGAGTTTGCCTATGGTGGCTCTACTCCCAAAGTTCAGCAAATGCGTGAGTTGGAAAAAGAATCTTTTCACCCTTCAAAATAAATAAATATGAAACGTACTATTTTTGTAAGCTTGTTGGTAATTCTTTTTTGTTTTTCTTCTGTTCAGGCGCAAACTCCGCTTTGGCAGGGAAAAGGCAGGATTGCTCTTAGTTCAGATGGAAACGAACATGACCACGACGACTGGGCTGCAACTCCGCTGTCACTCGCACTTCTTGCTGCTTCAGGGTTGCAGGATAAATTGGTTTTATATACTTACAGCGACCACATTTGGGGGAGTAACCAGGATCATCCCACTTCACCTTCAGGATTAAATTCCTACCAGCATATGCGCGAAAGTGCACTTAAAGGAAAGGAGTGGTTTGGTTTCGATAATTCAAAATTTATTTGTGCCGTGGATAACGCTGAAGTTGCATATAACGCCATGCGAGACGAAATCAATAAATCATCAGCAGAAAATCCTTTGTTTATTATTGCAGCCGGACCGATGCAGGTTGTTGGTGAAGCGATAAACCGTGCTGATAAGGGAAAACGAAAGTACGTTTATCTTATTTCGCATTCCGGCTGGAACAACCGGCATTCTGATAACCCTTCGAAAAAAGAATGGGATGTGCATTCTGGCTGGACTTTCCAGAAAATTAAGGATAGTTTTTCAACATCCAAAGGTGGAAATCTAAATAGCGTTCAAATCCTGGATCAAAATGGGGGTAAAGATTATCTTGCATTTAATACTGATATTGAAAAATTTGACTGGATAAAAAATTCTGATGCAAGAAACAATAAATTGTACAAACCGGGGGCCTGGGATTGGTTATATTCCCGTCAGGAAACCTGTATAAAAAATGAGGGTAAGAATTTTGATCCCTCTGATGCCGGAATGGTTGTTTTTCTGCTTACCGGAATAGAAAAAAC
>JBBQPP010000639.1:0-2771 GCA_038217255.1 Bacteroidales bacterium
AATTTCGCTCACATTTTCAAACCTGAAATTGTCGTATATATTTGTTTTCCGGGCAATTATACCCATCTTCTCTGAATTTTTGTTTTTCTGGATATCAATGTCCACAACAACAGATTCTGTTTTTGGCACCCATTTCCCATCATTTTTCTTGTATTCAATTGAATATTGCAAATTGTTAATGAAGTTCACGTTAGCCTGTTCCGAGAGCTGCATTTCGAGTTTAGTGAGGGCAAAACTGCCATCCTCAACCCAAAAATTACCTTTAAAAACGGGTTCCTGCGGTAATTTTGGGCGGAACGAAAGTTCATAGATTTTCTGCCCATCCACAATTGTACTGTCAATTAGGTAATATTTATAAAACTGAAGTCCAAGGTTATTTACAGGCGAAACAAACCCAATGCCCGAAAAAGTCATGTAGTTCTGGTAAATCTTAATGTTTTCGTACATTTTCCCGGTAAACTGCGAATAAACATCCGACGTTGTACCCGAAACTTTGTTGGCAATAATTTCTTCGCGCTCTTTGTTCGATTCGCTGTCGTGATAGTAGTTTGATACAGTTTCGTTTAAAAATATTGGGAGGAAAGTTTTCCCTTGGTTTTCGAGCGAATCGAGATAATTGAACACAAAATCGAATTGCGCCATCAGTTTTTTGTCGCGAAGCGAACTTTTTACGTTTTTTAAATCGATTTCAGTTTTAGCGTAAATGCGGCTTTGCCACGACGGGAGATTGGCGGGGTCGTTCTTGCTTTTGTTCTCCACAATTTTACGAAAGATAATGTTGGCGGGATTTTCACCCGGCCGCACATCAATTTCGCCCAAACTGAAAACTTCCTCTTCAAGTTGAAAATCTATATGGTTTATCTGGTTAATTTTTATCAGGGCATATTGCCGTTGGTACCCAATAGAAGATATTTCGATTTCAGTTCCCGGTTTTGAAGTTTTCAGGCTGTAACTACCGTTGATATCCGACATTGTGCCAATAGCAGTTCCCCTGAAAATTATGCTGGCATAAGGAATAGGCTGGCCTGTAGCCTTTTCTGTGATTCTACCTGATATTTCGGTTGGTTGCGCCCAAAGCTGAAAAGTTGCCATTGCCATTAAAAAAGGCAATATCAAAAATCGCGTCATGTTTTTTGTTCTCGTGCGAATTGGTAAAGTTCCAATCCTTTAGTTTTCTGTTTCTGTCGATAAAACTAAAAATTACTGCAAAGTTACGATCAGTTTTAGCCCCATTTCAGTAATTAGAATCTTAAAACATAATATACCGATGAAAGTTGATTCGAAACATTTGTTTTTTCTATTCGGGTTAAAATGGATTACATATTTTGTATGTCCTGCCATTTCCTTAGTTTTGCCAACTGAATCAAAAACATATCAGAATGATGAAAACGAAATCTATTTTAAAAATCAGTCTATTCATGGCTCTCTTTTTTCAGTTTTCCTGCACAACAAAAACCCCGACCGTCCTCACACAAACAGCGTTTATCCCAAAACCTGTTTCGGTAACGGCAACTGGTGGTGCTTTTGAAATCAGTGGTTCCACAGTGATTTATGTCCAGGATGGCTTACAGCAAACCGGGGAATATTTGGCCGGTGCCATCGAACGTATTTCAGGTTTCGCACCGGAAATTGTTGCAGCAGAAGAAGCAGCGACAAGTGGCATTTATTTGTCGCTTTCGGCATCTGCACTGGATTTCGGGACTGAAGGTTATGAAATGAAAATCGACAAAAAAGAAATAACCATTTCGGCAACTTCTCCGGCAGGCTGTTTCAATGGTATTCAAACATTACTGCAAACAATGCCAATAAAAGCACCGGCCCGTGAAAAACTTCATATTCCAACTGGCGAAATTCGTGATTTTCCTGAATATGCTTATCGGGGTGCAATGCTCGATGTAGGCCGACATTTCTTTAGTGTTGACGAAGTCAAACAGTTTATCGATTTCATGGCAATGTATAAAATGAATGCCCTGCACATAGGTTTAACAAACGATCAAGGTTGGCGGATCGAAATCAAATCGTGGCCAAAACTCACCGAAATCGGCGGCAGCACAGAAGTTGGCGGCGGTCCAGGTGGATTTTATACGCAGGAACAATACACCGAATTGGTAAAATATGCACAGGATCGTAACATTACAATTATTCCCGAAATCGATATGCCCGGCCACACGAACGCAGCACTGGCATCATACGCCGAACTGAACTGCGACGGTAAAGCCCGCGATTTATACACCGGTATCGAAGTTGGGTTCAGCACGCTTTGCACCGATAAAGAAATTACTTACCAATTTATTGACGATGTATTTGGCGAATTGGCAGCACTAACGCCCGGCGAATATATTCATATTGGCGGCGACGAATCGCACTCAACACCGTTGGAAGATTATATTCCGTTTATAAACCGTGTACAGCAAATTGTGTTAAAACACGGTAAAAAAGTAATTGGCTGGGATGAAATTGCAAATGCTGCTTTGGTCGAAAATTCGGCAGTGCAGTTTTGGGATAATGTTAAAAACACAACAATGGCGCTTGATCAAGGAGCAAAAGTGGTTATCTCTACAGCCAAAAAAGCCTACCTCGACATGCAATATGATTCAACTTCTACCTATGGTTTGCATTGGGCCGGTTATATCGAAGTTGACACAGGTTACAACTGGGAACCTTTGGAACAAGTTCCGGGAATCAAAAAAGACCAAATTGTGGGTATTGAAGCTGCACTTTGGACAGAAACTGTTTCAAATATGGATGAATTAGAGTACCTCGTTTTCCCA
>JBBQPP010000640.1:0-2763 GCA_038217255.1 Bacteroidales bacterium
ACCTTTCAACGGTTATCCCGGTGATGAGGACGAAGGCCAGATGGGGGCGTGGTATGTAATGAGTGCAATGGGACTATTTGAAATGGATGGAGGAGTTTCTACCGAGCCGGTTTACGAACTTTCCGGGCCGATATTTAGTAAAATAACAATCTCACTCGACCCGAAATATTATCCCGGAAAAGAGTTTGTAATCGAAGCAAAAAACAGCTCTTCAAAAAACCGGTACATTCAATCGGCAACTTTGAACGGTCAGCCACTGGATAAATTCTGGTTCAAGCATTCCGATTTGGTAAAAGGAGGAAAGCTGGTGCTTGAAATGGGACCCGAACCAAACAAACAGTGGGCTGCAAACAGCGAACACCCCCAAGTCATAGATATTGAACCCATTGTTACAACTCCTTATATTATCGAAACTGAACGCTTGTTTTTGGATGAGCAGACTGTAAAACTCGCCTGCGATACCAAAGCCGCTGAAATTTACTACACATGCGATGGAAGTGAACCCGGTAAAAATGCAACGCTTTACACTCAGCCATTTGTTGTAAATAAAACCACAACAGTAAAAATGAAAGCATTTGTTGGCGAACGTTCCAGTTTGCCTGCTTCCGCCGAAATCAGAAAAGCGGTCATGGCAAAACCCGTTCAACCTGGTGAAGTGGAGCCCGGACTCAGCTATTCATACTATAAGGGTTTTTTCAGGATGGTAAATGATTTTGTTGAATCCACACCAGTAAAAAGTGGCGTAGTTCCTGATTTTTCAACCGACTTGCGTGAAAGCGAACAATATTTTGGCTTTCAGTTTAACGGACTTTTAAAAGTTCCGGTGGATGGACTTTACACCATTTATCTGGCTGCCAACGATGGGGCAAGACTGAGTCTGGATGGTTCTGTTTTAATCAATAATGATGGCTTGCATCCGTTGACAGAAATTTACAAAGCAGTTTCTTTGAAAGCAGGATTTCATCCTGTTACTGTGGGTTATTTTCAGGAAGGTGGTACGCACGGATTCAAAGTTTCGTGGCATGGACAAGGTTTTGAAAAGCAGGAGATTCCGGCAAATGCATTATTCCATAAAAAGTAAAATCCCTCGAAACGAATCCTGAAATACCATTTGTTTGTTTTCTTTTCGTTGCTTTTATCAATTGCAGAAACCTTGGTTATTCTAAAAAGGCCTTCTGTTAAATCAAGTTTTTGGGAAACGACCAAAATATTTTATCAGTTTAAAATCAAAATATTAACACATACATTGAGCATATTTGCAAAAGAGTGCAATTTTTCCAACCCTCAAAAAACTGCAAAAAGAACTTAATTTTATATGTTTGTAGGCGAATTACTTAGAAATAAATATTGAAAACGACATTAAAACATATTGCGAAAATACAAACAGGAGTTTTTGCAAAGCCCTTTCAAAAAGGGAAGATTGTTTATTTGCAAGCCAAACACTTTGATGAAAATGGTGAGCTTGCAGAAACTTTGTATCCTGACTTAAATGCGGACAACAAACTTGATAAACACCTTCTTAAAAAAAGGAGACATTTTGTTTGCTGCCAAAGGGACAAAGAATTTTGCTGCCTGTTATGAGAACGAGGATATGCCTGCCGTAGCTTCCACTTCCTTTTTTGTAATCAGATTAAATGATAAAAATGTATTGCCTGGCTATTTGAACTGGTTTCTAAATCATCCAGGCACACAAACTGTATTAAAAGGATATGCCAGAGGTACTTCTATTGCATCCATTTCAAAAGCTGTTTTGTCTGAATTGGAAATTCCAGTACCAAGTATTCAAAAGCAAGAATTGATTTTGCAACTAAACAAACTCCGGAACAAGGAGAAAAACATAAAACAACAAATTGAAAATCTTAGAGAAAAGGAAATACAAAATCTATTAATCAACGCAATTAAATAAACACTATGGCAATTAGAATTACACAGGAAGACATAAATAACGCAGTTTGGAAAGCTTGCGACACTTTTCGCGGTAGCATCGACCCTAGTGTTTACAAGGATTATGTACTCACCATGCTTTTTATAAAGTATTTAAGCGATGTACATGACGATAAATACGAAGCCTATTTGAAAAAATACAACGGCGAGCGCGAAAGGGCAAGACGAGCCATGCAACACGAACGCTTTGTTGTTCCCGAACACAGCCACTTTAAATTTTTATTTGACAGCCGCAACGAAGCTAATATTGGCGAATTGATAAATATTGCATTGACCGATTTAGAAGAAGCCAACCGTGAAAAGTTGTACAGCGAAGACGGTGCAGGTATTTTCCAAAACATTGATTTCAATAACAGCAAATTGGGTGAACCAAAGGATAAAAATATACGTTTAAGAAACCTGTTGCTCGACTTTAATCAGGAAAAATTAAACTTACGACCCTCGCATTTGGATGGCAACGATATTATTGGCGGCGCTTATATGTTCCTGATAGAACGTTTTGCAAGTGATGCAGGCAAGAAAGCCGGTGAGTTTTTTACACCAAAAGAAGTTTCAACTTTAATTGCAAAACTTACCAAATCAAAACCAGGTTCCCGAATTTGCGACCCAACTTGTGGTTCTGCTTCACTATTGATTAAAGCTGGTGAGGAAGTTGGTTCACCTAACTTTTCTTTATACGGACAAGAAGCAAACGGAAGTACCTGGGCATTGGCCGTTATGAATATGTTTTTGCATGGTTTTGATGATGCAACAATTCGTTGGGGAGATACTATTCGAAACCCAAAACTAAAAGAAGGTGATGCCTTAATGAAGTTTGAT
>JBBQPP010000641.1:0-2753 GCA_038217255.1 Bacteroidales bacterium
TTTGGGCAAAAGGTTTTTTTCTGTTTGGATCATTTATCGTTCTTTTCTCAACGCTTTTTTCGGCGCTGGCAGCACGTACACGCATATTCTCCGACCTATTTGGCCAACTGCGTTGGATAGATTTTTTCAACCGCAAACAAAGAAAAAATACAGTGACCGCTTTGGCCTGGATTTTTCCGGTTTTGTGGTTAATCGCCTTGTTTATAGTTAAATCTCCGGTGTTGATGGTTACCATTGGTGGCATCATTACTTTTATTATGCTTTTGATAATTGTTTATGCCGGGCTACATTTTCGTTACAGGCAAAAACAATACGGGCTTGAATCCTCAAGGTTTTATGATATCGCATTGTGGATCAGTTGTATCGTTATTTTTGCTGTTGGATTTTACGGAGTGATTTCTATATTTTAAATTGATTTTAATATTGCATAACAGCAAAATTGTTTTTGTTAGTTTAAAATATATCAATACTTTCGTGTTCGTACACGGAAAATATTTTTTCAACATGAATAATTTATAAAAATCATAAAAATGAAATTAGGAAAATACAGTTTGGGAATTGGGGATCGCTTTAACCATGAAGGAAAAGCTCAGTTAAAAGCAATTATCAAAGCGAAGGAAAATGGAGTTGATGTTACGCCGGTTTGGAACAAATCGAACCGTGAACACAATATCGTCCATTCTGAACCTGAAGGAACACGTATTGAAGCTGATGAAGCAGTTCGTGTTTTAGAGTGGGAAGATACTTACTGTGTAGATGCCGACCATATTAACTTAACAAATGTTGACCGGTTTATTGATCATTCCGATTTTTTTACTTTGGATGTTGCCATGTATATTGGAAATGAATCGCCAGCAGCCGATGTTGAAGAATTTATCGAAATGTGTGAAGTGCTTGGTGATAAAGTCGAAATCCCGGGAATTGATGAACCGATTGCAGTAACTGAAGAACTATTAATATCGGTTGCCGGGAATTACCTTGCAGCAGTAAAAGAAGCAGGTAAAATATACAGGCACATTGCAGCCGCAAAAGGAGTGGGTAATTTTGTTACAGAGGTTTCGATGGATGAAGTTGAAACACCGCAAACTCCGGTTGACATGTTTTTTATTTTGAAAATGATTGCCGATGAAAAGATTCCGGTTCAAACCATAGCCCCAAAATTTACCGGGCGGTTTAATAAAGGTGTTGATTATGTGGGCGATGTGGCACAATTTGCCAAAGAATTCGAACAGGATGTTTTGGTTATTGATTTTGCAATTTCAGAATTTGGTTTGCCCGACGATTTAAAATTGAGCGTTCATTCAGGCTCCGATAAGTTTACTATTTATCCGATAATGGCTGAAATCATCAAAAAACACAACAAAGGAATCCATGTAAAAACAGCCGGAACAACCTGGCTCGAAGAGGTTATCGGTTTGGCAATTTCAGGTGAAGAAGGACTTGCTGTCGCCAAAGAAATTTACACAAAGGCTCTTGAAAGAAAAGAGGAACTTTGCGCACCATATGCAGATGTAATTGATATTGACAATTCTCAGTTGCCAACTCCGGATGAAGTAAGCGAATGGTCTGGAGAGAAATATGGAAATACTTTGCGCCATATTCCGGGGCATCCTGATTATAATCCCAACTTCCGCCAATTAATTCATGTAGGTTACAAAGTTGCCGCCGAAATGGGAGACAAATACACAGGCCTGTTAAAAAAGTACACCAATGAAGTGGGAGGTTGTGTTGAAGAAAACATTTACGATCGCCACTTAAAAAGGTTATTTACAATTTAGCTATTTACGATTTACCATTTGTTGTAAGATTAAAATGAAATCGTATATAGTAAATAAGAAAATTGTAAATCAAATTGACCATTTGGGTATTGGCGATTTACCATTTGTCATTTGATTAAAATGAAATCGTAAATAGTAAATAATAAAATTGTAAATCAATAAGATATGAAAACATTTATGGACAAAGATTTCCTTTTGCAAACAGAAACAGCAAAGGAATTATATCATAATCATGCGGCAAAAATGCCCATTTTCGACTATCACTGTCACATTAATCCACAGCAAATTGCTGATGATGTGCGGTTTGAAAACGTTACCCAAATTTGGTTATATGGCGACCATTATAAATGGCGGGCGATGCGCGCAAATGGTGTTGACGAAAAATATTGCACCGGTAATGCAACCGATTGGGAAAAATTTGAAAAGTGGGCAGAAACTGTGCCTTACACGCTGCGTAATCCGCTTTTCCACTGGACACACCTCGAATTAAAAAAATTCTTTGGGATCGATAAAGTACTAAGTCCTGAAACAGCAAAAGAAATTTGGGACCAGTGTAATGCCAAATTAAATACTCCCGAATATTCAGTTCGGGGAATTATCAGAATGGCGAATGTACATACCATTTGCACCACCGATGACCCAATTGATACACTTGAATATCACACTCAGATTAAAGAAAGTGGTTTTGAAGTTGCTGTGCTTCCGGCATGGCGTCCCGACAAAGCAATGGCGGTTGAGAATGTTTCAGTTTACAATGCATACCTGGATAAACTTGCTGATGCGGCTGACATGGAAATAATTTCTTTCTCAGGTTTGTTGGCAGCGTTGGATAAGCGACACAAGTTCTTTCATGAAAATGGTTGCCGTTTGTCTGATCATGGTTTGGAAACTGCCATTGCTGAAGATTACACAAACGAAGAAATTGAGAAAATATTCACCAAAATAAGGGGTGGGGCTGAATTATCGCAAATCGAA
>JBBQPP010000642.1:0-2750 GCA_038217255.1 Bacteroidales bacterium
GTGTACATTTCAAAATCGCGCCCCATAAACATGCGGTAAGTGTCAACCAATTCGCTGAATTCAGCCACACACGGGCCGCACCAGGTTGCCCAAACATTTATTACACGCAGCTTTTTCGAATCGTTTTTCAATAATTGTTTCATTGCCGAAATTGAAAGAGTTTCAAGTGGTGCCTCCTTTTTAGCCCAATCTGCATCCAGTTTTTTCCTTGATTCGTTTTTCCATTTCCACTTAATCGAACAACCAAAAACTTTTGTTTTTTTCACTTCAACCTCTTTCCCAGCCAAAACTGCTTCAATGGCATTTCGTAAATCATGCTTGGTTTCAGTGCCAATTTTTTCCGAGTCGTCAATTCTTCCAACATAACGCAAAATCCTGTCTTTGTCGAAAACAAAAGCATGTGGAGTTGCAACCGGCCCATATTTTATTGAAGTTTCCTCGGTTTCGCCATCATCGAGAAACGGAAAATTAAACTTTTTTTCTTTTGCGCGGATTTGCATATCTTCATAAGTATCGCCCAAATCAGTATAACCCCGTTCTTCCAAACACACGGCTTCCGGCGAATTCGGATTGATCATCACAACTTGCAATCCTTGTTTTTTGTAATCGTTTTGAATTTTTATAATCCGATCTTCATAAGCCTGGGCAGTTGGACAATGTGGCGCGCTAAAAACAAATACAAGTATTTTGGCATCTTTAAAAGAAGCGAGTGAATAGATTTTTTCATCAGTTCCCTTTAATTTGAAATCTATTGCTTTTGATCCGGGTTCGAGGGTTACCGGTTCGGGATGCGATTGCGGAAAGGCAAGCTTTGAAATAATAATGAATGATAAGGTGAGTAGTTTTTTCATAAGATTGACTTAACATTTTTATGTTTTTAATTCCTTCAAAAATAACCAAATATAATTTAACCTCAATAAATTGATTTTAATTTTCCATAATGATTTATTTTCGCTGTCTGGCTGAACAAAAACAGCTTATTTTAGTATTTATACACAGAAACAAGTTTCATGAAATCTATACAACTGACCATACTTTTGTTGTTGATGCTTTTTCAAATCACTGTCAACAGCCAGGAAAAAGTTCAAAGTAAAAAAGACACAACTGCACTATCACGGAAAATTGAAGAAGTTACGGTAAGCGCTTTTCGTTCACCTTACAATTTATTTAACACGCCTGCACCAATAAATGTAATAACCCCGCTACAACTCGAAATGGGAAATTCGCTCACAACCGTTGAAGCGCTCAACCAGGCACCCGGACTATTGATGCAAACCGGAACGATGAATACAAACCGGCTGACTATTCGGGGAATTGGCTCACGGACTCCTTACGGAACCAATAAAATAAAGGCATATTTTGGCGAAATACCGCTGACTTCGGGCGATGGAGAAACCGTGCTCGAAGATTTGGAAAATACTGCAATAAACCGGGTAGAAATAGTGAAAGGACCTTCATCGAGCTTGTTTGGCGCCGGACTGGCAGGGGTAATTTTGTTTTATCCGAAAACTGCCGCCCAAAATTTTGCCCAAAATCAAACCACAATTGGCTCTTTCGGAACAATCAAAAATATTTTGTCGGCAGGGGTTGTCAGCGACAAATTAGATATTTTTGCGTTGGGTGCAATTTTAAAAAGCGACGGTTACCGCGAAAACAATAAGACGAACCGCTCAAATATCCTCATCAATTCCACTTATTCCTTTTCGCCAAATACAAACATCCAGGTTTTGCTGAAAGGCACAAAAATGGATGCAAATATTCCCAGTTCACTTGATTTGCCAACATTTCAGCAATCTCCCGAAAAAGCGGCTGCCAATTGGGCCAAAATTGAAGGATACGAAGAATACACAAACGGACAGTTTGGGGTTTCATTGAATTCTTCGCCTGACAACATGCACAAAATTTCGGCTGCTGCATTTGGTAGTTTCCGCAATGCCGATGAATTGCGGCCGTTCAACCGTCTTGTTGAATCATCGAATTACATTGGCGCACGGGCTTACGGACAAAAAACAATCAGCGGCGAATTCAATAAATTTATTTTGACAACGGGTCTTGAACTTTTCCGCGAAAAATACAACTGGTCCACAATTTCAAATTCTGCCAGTGCCAATTTACTTTCCGACAATATGGAACGCCGTCAATACGAAAACCTGTTTTTTCAGGTTGAGTCGAGTTTTTATGAGAAGTTTTTTATTTCGGCAGGAATAAATGGCAACCTGACCCAGTTTTATTATACCGATAAATTCCTTGAAAACGGCGATCAGTCGGGAAACGAGAATTATAAACCGACCATTTCTCCGCGATTGGGGGCAAATGTTGTTGTGAGCCGGAATTTTTCGGTTTATGGAAATGTAAGCCACGGATTTTCAACACCAACTTTCGAGGAAACTTTGCTCCCCGCAGGAGAAATAAATACCGAAATTAAACCTGAAACCGGTTGGAATACAGAAATAGGTATTCGCTCGCAGTTGTATGGAAGAGTGCAATTTTCAGCCAGCTACTATCGAATTTATATTAAAAACTTATTGGTTGCCCGTCGTACAGGCGAAGATGCTTATGTGGGCGTTAATGCAGGAAAATCGTTGCACCCGGGTTTTGAAACAGAAGTTAAATGGAACGTAACGGACGCACGAAAATTTCCTTCGCTTACACTATCCGGAAATGCAACCATTGCCAATTATCATTTTACCGAATTTACCGATTTGGATGTTGACTACTCAGGGAATAACCTTCCGGGAACCACAAAACAA
>JBBQPP010000643.1:0-2743 GCA_038217255.1 Bacteroidales bacterium
TTGGCTTTTTCAGGAACGAGCAAAATTTCAAAAGTTTCCTTTGCATTTGCAGGAAGACTGTATTCAAAACCAACCATTATCGTTCCCGGATTTTCTACATCGTAATCATTGGTTGGGGCAGTACTCCAGGTTTTCATTTCCAGATTTTTTGGTCCCTTTATTTTTAGGAACATCGTTTTACCGTCTTTTGTGAGCGTAGCGGAATTTTTACCCAATTCAACTTCTGCCGGAGTAACCAGGTTCCATCTTATTTTAGCCGGTTTTCCAAGAGTTTCAACCTCATCCTGCACAACAACAAATTTTCCATCAATGATTCCAACTCCACGTGTGGCTTTTTTTAGTTGCCCGTTGTATAGCGAGGTAATTTCAGAAACAGCATTCATAAACCCTTCTGCATTAGAATTTTTGTCAATTTTTGCATAACCGTCAACACGTTGCAATTCTCCATCAACTGTTAAGGTGCTATGCGAATAATTATTCAGCCTGAAAATAGTCCAGCGCTGTGCATCCTGCGTACGACCAAAAATTGACATGCCTTTCGATTCAAGTGATTCATAATTCTGTGAACCAAAATCCTGTGCCCATCGAACGCCATCAGCTTCCATTATAAATGAACCAACATCCATGTGCCCGTGGTTTACAGAAGGCGAACCTGCCTTGAATCCAAGATAGATTGCATCCGGATCGTTCCAGGAGTTACGCATGATACAAACGGGATTTTTACCCTGTCCTAACCATACTTTGGACGCAGGTTCTGAAATGGAATCCAAAGGAATATTTTTACCCCAGATCATGATTGCAGGTAGTAATCGATCTTCAGTAAACGCAGAATAATCATCTGTTTGAAGATATTTGTTCTCCATCCAAAGTAATGAAGGATCGTTATTTCGTGATGCAAACCAAAACATAGCAGGATTTAATTCACCACCTTCGCCACAATCGCCCCAATTGTAACATTTGCCAGATGGGGCCAACATATTTTCAAGGAAACCTCCTGTTTTAAGAAATCCCGGTTGTTCCGATATTTCGCGATCATTGCCAAGTGCTTTTTCCACCGCACTGACAAACATCACATTAAAAGAAGTTCCATATCCCCAGTAGCCATAACCTTCAGGATAAGCTCCATCCGGACGGTAATCGTGCATTGCAAGCGGAATGCTTTCAAATGCACGGTTTATGACAGAATCAGCCAGCCCGGGATAATCTTCCTGTATGGCTAATGCACCATAAGTCATACCGGCATTGCAAACCTGATTCCAGTTGTGCTCGGCAGTTAAAAACCAATTGTATTCACTTTTGAAAGAAGGTTCCAATCCTTTTTTCACAATAGCGTCTTTAATAATTTCCTTTGATTCATCTGAAAGTTCATCAAAAAGCCAGTCGTAACCTATTGCAAGCGCCATAGTCATTTCACCCACATCCAAAAAATGCGTTGGATTCCAGTCCTCAAAACCTGCCGATTTCAGCATATGTGCTTCAGCATGTTTTGCAAAACGATCATCGCCGGTCATGCGATAAGCATATGAAAGGTAAAATACCCTTCGTAAATACTCACGTGAAACACCCAATAAACGCCTTCCGACTTTGATTCGTTCCTGAGGTTGCATTTCGAGCATTTTTTCACTTTCATCAAGTATTGCCTGGTGAATCTTCCTCCAGGTTTGACTTGTTTTGGCCTGCTGCTGAATTGCCTTTTCTTCACCTTGAAGAAGTAAAATGCGAGGGTGTCCTGATTTGTTATTCTGACAAGAAAACAGGACTAAAAGAAGAAAAAACAAAATTGATAGCTGTAAAGATTTTAGTTTCATTTTTATATATTTTAAGTTCATTTTTAATCAGGTTTCGATTTGCGATTCATGGTTGACAGGATTATTTCATCTGTCTTTTGGATAAATCATATACATCGTGTTGAATTACATACCCCAGGATAAATCCCTGGGTTATTCAAATTGAACTCTTTTGGAGTTTTGATTTACAGTTGTATTGTTACACTCTTCCCGGCATAATTGCCACGTGGTAAATCGATTGCAATTTCACTGTTATTTTCCATTTCATTCCATTTTATCCGATAATTTTCGTCTTGCTTTTCAATTTTTGTCGAAACTGAAAACTGAAATATACTTAACTCCCGATTGGGATCAGCCACTGAAATTTCAGCAATCTTTTCACCTTCCATTTTCAACAATATAATTCCCGGATTATCTGAAACCAAAGTCAGATCATCCGAAATTTGAATGTGGCCAGCTTTATAAAAAACAATCTGGCAAATATTTGATGCTGTGTTTTTTACAGCCTGAATTTCTGGTGTATTCGACAGAATTACAACATTATTTTTTGAGATATTTTGCTCCATTTTTTCTACCGAAGTTGCCGGAACTACAATGTATTCATAAGAAGCACCTGAAGGTCTTTCACCATGGTTTAACCAGAGTTTAAAAATGTCCAGTTTAACTTCGTCTTTTGGCGAATCGTTTTGTTTGTTAACAATCCACCACGAACCGGTTGTTTCCATGTTCCGGATATTCACTGTTGCAGGTTTTGGAAACGCGTATCCAATACCATCCTGAAAAACCCAATCCACATTTTTATATTCTTTTTCATCACGTGCAATTACCGATTTTTTGTTGGTTACCGAAACTGTTACATCGCTTTTCAACAGACACTGGTTGAGCGTGGTAACCACAGGCAGCTCACTTCGGGCAGAAATTCCGGCGCCAAGACAAACATATTCATCATCGAAAAA
>JBBQPP010000644.1:0-2743 GCA_038217255.1 Bacteroidales bacterium
TACGTTCGGTACGGGCGGGGAGTTCAGGTTCGAGCCCTGACGGGTCAACCAAAAACAAAAAGGAGAGCAATGTTTGTTCTCCTTTTTTTGTCTCATATGAGCTGTTTTTACCAAACAAGTGTGTGATTATCCAGCAACAAATTCATCACATATAATCCAATTTCGTTTAGTTAACGCTGACAGGTCTATAGACGCTGTCAGGTTTGTTGGCAGCAAAGACTTGTCAGCGTCGCAGACCTGACAACGTCAAATAGAAGCAAAACAGAAAGTTCACCAACAAAAACGACATTTAAATGTAATCTTTAAATTCATCCAATGTTTCATCAAAATCAGGCGAAATATAAATCTCCCCTTTGGCGCATCCATATTTTGGTTTCCTTCTTTGAATTTTTTTTTCCTTTTACTCAACAGGAAAATGACCCTTTTTTAGCTCAATCAAAAGCCTTAAACAACACAGAAATTAAGAAATCACAAAAGGTGAAAATGATTCAATAATAAAACCCCCTATATTTATCAATAATTGTAAAAACCGATTTTTAACCAATTACTGAAAACACAACTTGAGCAAATCAACAAAAAAAACTTAGTGAATCAGATATTTGTGATACATTAAAAGAACGAATTATTGAATCTCAGGAATTGAAAGTAAAATTAGGTGATGCGGAGGTGGGGCAGGGGGTGAAATCTGATGTAAACAAGAAACTGTTTTGAAATTTCTCCTAGGGAAAACAATATTCAAACAGGCTCTAAACTTGTACTTTTGATTTTTAAACCCGGTGTTGGTTTATATTGGAGATTTAAATAAACAAACCAACGAATTCTAAGGGGATTTTATTTGACAACTTGTTGATAAATGAAATAAAAAAGTCTGTAACGTATTGATTATTAGCGCTATGTTTATTTGACGGTTATTTGATAGCAAATAGATAAAAATGGAACAAAAAGAACTGTATAACCTGCTGGAAGATTTGATAAAACAGCCCAAAGAAAGTGAGTGGGTCGAGTGTAAAGAAAACTATCATTCTGCCGAAGAGATTGGTGAAAGGATTTCTGCATTGGCAAATGGAGCAGGATTATACAATCATCAGTTTGGTTATCTGGTTTTTGGCGTAACGTTATGGGGATTTAAGAGAATAGGAGGAATGTTTATATTGAAATTTTAGATTCCAGACGGTAGGCAGTTATCAAGACCGAAACAGACTAACCACAACCTCAAAATTATTTCAATTAGATTTTTAACTTTGTAAATATGACTCAACAGGAGTTAACATATAAAGTAAAAAAATCAGTTGGAATGCTTGATCCAAAAGTCCGTGTAATCCTTTTTGGTTCAAGGGCGCGGGGCGATAACAAGTCCACTTCTGATTGGGGTTTCCTGGTCCTTACTTCACGTCAAGTTAACGAGCAATTGAAAACACAAATTCGTTCCGGGTTAATTGATACCGAATTAGAGGCTGAAGAAATTATCAGTACACTAATTTATTCACAAGACCAATGGAAAGATTATGGAATTACTCAATTTTATAAAAACATTTCGAAAGAGGGAGTTGAAATATGACCTATCTCAAAAATGACATAATCCGGTATCGACTTGAAAAATCAGACTTATAGTTTTCCTTTATTTTATTCGATTTTGAGGTAATTTATTATCTTTAAAAATCATTTAAGAAGCTAAACCTATGAAACTGAAAAACTGTTTTGTCTTACTCCATTTTTTTCTTGTCACCCTGCTTTTTTCCTGCCAACCCGATCAACCAAAAACCACCGAACAACTACTAAACGCCCCGCTTTTTCAATACCAGGAATTGGAGCCCCGCTGGAATAGTTTCGAAAATCCAACTTCAGAAAAAGGCAAAGGTGGAACGGAAAACAAAGGCGCAAAAGGTCATCCTTATGATATATTAAAGGCTGGTGAAACCAAAGTTTTGCTTGATGTTGAGGGCACCGGAGTTATTACCCGAATGTGGTTTACCATTCAGGACAGATCCCCCAAAATGTTGCGTTCGTTAAAAATCGAAATGTTTTGGGATGGTAATGATAAGCCGGCGGTTTCAGCCCCATTTGGCGATTTTTTTGGAAATGGCCTGGGAAGAATGGTTGCACACGAAAACGAGTTGTTTGCAAATCCCGAAGGGCGGTCGTTTAACTGTTTTATTCCGATGCCCTTTAAAACCGGGGCAAAAGTCGTGGTTACCAATGAAAGCGATACTGATTTAAATATGCTTTTTTACGATATCGATTTTGTAAAAATGAAAGATTGGAATGAAGCAAATCTGTACTTCCATTGTTTTTGGAACCGCGACACTGCTACCACTCCCGGAGTTGATTATACCATTTTACCAAAGATTGAAGGAAAAGGAAGGTTTCTCGGCGTCAACTTTGGAGTAATAGCCAACCCGATTTATCAAAAATCGTGGTGGGGCGAAGGAGAGGTTAAAATGTACATAGATGGGGATGGAGACTTTCCAACACTTGCAGGCACCGGAACTGAAGATTATATAGGAACAGCATGGGGACAGGGACAGTTCGTAAATCGTTATACGGGTTGCCTTGTTGCCGATACTGAAAAAGATCAATGGACTTTTTACCGTTTTCATATTCCCGATCCTATCATGTTTAAAAATGATTTGAGTGTTACCATTCAGACAATGGGAGGCAATCAGAAAGAAAAAGTGATTGAAATGCTCGATAATGGAGTTTTGTTAATTCCTGTCAGTATTCAGGATGGGCAAATATTCCAGGG
>JBBQPP010000645.1:0-2731 GCA_038217255.1 Bacteroidales bacterium
ATAAAAACATCGGAATGAAATTTCTGTCTAAATTCCATGGCCATTTGAATGGTAACAATCAATGCTTCAACATCATCGCCGTTTACATGGAATACGGGTGAACGGGTAACCTTGGCAACATCAGTGCAATAAGTGCTCGAACGGCCTTCGAGATAGCTTGTAGTGAAACCAACCTGGTTATTGATTACCAAATGTATTGTCCCGCCAGTTCTATAACCGTCAAGCTGCGACATTTGAATGGTTTCATAAACAACACCTTGCGTGGCAATTGCAGCATCTCCATGTATTACAATTGCCGCAGCTTTATCGAAATCCTTATCATAATCTGAATTCATGCGTGAACGGACCAAACCTTCAACAATGGGTGCAACTGTTTCTAAATGCGATGGATTGGGCACAAGCTTAAGTTTCACTTTCTTGCCATGGTCGGTTAACACTTCACTTTCATAACCCAGGTGGTATTTTACATCGCCTTGCGAAACTCCATCTTCATACTCCTTGCCAGTGTATTCCTTGAAAATATTTTCATAAGGTTTCTCAAGGATGTTTGCAAGAACATTTAGGCGACCACGGTGCGCCATCCCTATCACAAACTCTTCGATGCCCAGCTCGGCGCCCCTTTCAATTACGGCATCAAGTGAAGGAATCAAAGTTTCGGCGCCTTCCAGCGAAAACCGTTTTTGCCCCACGAATTTTTTGTGGATAAAATTCTCGAAACCAACAGCAAGTTTTAGGTGATAAAAGAAATGCATCCGCTTTTCATCCGAAAAATTCTCAGAATTACGTGTGCTTTCCATTTTTTGTTTAAGCCACTGCACTATTTCGGGGTGCCGGATATACACGTATTCAACCCCGATTGAATGGCAATAAGTTGCTTCGAGGTGTTCAACAATATCTTTGAGTTTTGCCGGGCCGATACCAATATCGTTACCTGCTTTAAAAACTGTCTCCAAATCTTTTGTTTCCAGGCCAAAGTTCTCAATTGCCAGCGTTGGCGAGTAGGTACGTCGGCTGCGAACTGGATTGGTTTTTGTAAACAGGTGCCCACGTTGGCGATAACCATGTATCAAACTCAATATAGCAAACTCTTTGTCGATATGATCATGATCAGCCACTTGAGTTTTTTGCTGATAATTGGTGCGGGCAAGTTCAAATCCTGAAAAGAATTGCTGCCAGCTTTTATCAACCGATTCGGGGTTTTCAAGGTATGTTTGGTACAGATCCTCAATGGCTGCCAATTCCTGATTCCCTACTGAAGAAAAATTATCCATCGTTAATTTTCAATTAAAAGTGTAATTGATAATGAAAAACAAAGCTCCATTTTTATTGTTTAGCAAAAACACTGTTTTTACGCTGCTAAAATAGGGTTTTTACAATTTATACATCAGATTATCAGGTTTATCTTTTAAAAACCTATTCAACTAAAAGTTTAATGTCGATGTCAGAAATCATATTAGAAACTTTATTTCCTTTGAAAATATTTATAGTGAATGCAATGAACAATTTATAGGAAGGAGAAATTATATACATAGATGAAAAAGTCAATTTGAAAATAAGTTACATAATAATAGATTGGCATCTATTTAAATTATTAACTTTCATTGGTTTTTGAATTTTATTTTCATGAAGATTATTTGGGATACATATAAAATAAAAATGACAACATTTGATTTTGAAAGCTGCTGACAAAAATAATATGTGGAAAGTAATACTTGAATTAAACAAACTTGTTCGGGGTCTGCCATCATTTGAATCCTTGCATATCAGTCTACTCCCTGAAATAAAAATTTCCATCAATAAAAAGAATGAAAACAATAGCGATAAATTATTAATTACCCATAATAGTAAACATTTAAAGGGCAATTATTTAGCCTGTTTTTTAATTGATGATTATTTTACAATCAAATCAACGGTTAACAAAAAACTGAATCCTTCTGAGTTTGATTTGCTGAAGGACTATTTACCCTTTGTTTTGAATTATTTCAAAGCCCTGAAGTGCCGGGAAAGTTATGTCGTTTCTCACTTTGCCCAGTCACTTGACGGAAAGATTGCAACAAACTCCGGACACTCAAAATGGATAGGAAACCAGGAAAATTTGATACATGCACATAGAATGCGGGCTCTTTGTGATGGGATTTTGATTGGTGCAAATACGTATTTAAGAGATAAACCATTGCTGACAGTGCGACATGTTGAAGGTAATGACCCGGTTAAAATTATTCTTGGAAATTCATTTTTTAATGAAGCCAATACTGCAAAAATACATAACGAAATTCTTTACCTGACAGCTTTAAATGAAGATTCGAAAGAAGCAGAAAAAGATGATAATGTTATTTGTTTAAAAGATAATAATGGATTGATTGATCCAAATGAAATCAAAAAATGTCTTTTTAAAATGGGTATTTTCACCATATACTTAGAGGGAGGTGCATTTACTTCATCCCATTTTTTAAAGGAAAAAGCGCTGAATGAGATACAATTATTTCTTTCACCAACGATCTTTGGCTCAGGAGTTACAAATTTTTCTCTTAATCAAATTGAACATATCGAAGATGCCATTAGGTTTAATAACGGAAAGTTTATACAAATGGGCATTGAAGGTATAATGTTCACCGGAGAAGTAAACTATTCAAAGAATGGAAGTTAAAGAACTTTGGCATATTTCTAACGCTGATTCTGTGCTGCGAAAAAGCCAGGTAGAGACAAATTCATCTTTGTTGATTGTACAATC
>JBBQPP010000646.1:0-2716 GCA_038217255.1 Bacteroidales bacterium
TTTGATGAAATCGCATTTCCTGCAGCATTTAAAACGCCCGATGAAAAACATTATATCCTTGAAACCGATGGCGAAGGACTCCTGCTTGCTGTCGATGATACCGAATATCCGCTTGGTGGCGGTGTAACTTATTATACAGGTGGCGGACTTTCAATGGCCTGGATGGGAGTTACCGATTCTGAATTTAAAACCGGTTACATGGCCATTCTCGAAACGCCTTATGATGCAGCTTTACGAACGGGTAGGGTAGATGGGCTCATAACTTTTTCTCCCGTTTGGTTGGCTTCAATGGGAAAGTTGGGTTACACGCGCAAATTAAGTTATCACTTTTTAAATGATGGCGGATATGTGGCGCAATGCAAGAAATACAGGGATTATATCTGGCAAAAGAACCAGGTAATCACTTTAAAAGAGAAGCAAAAACGTTTTCCGGCAATGGAAAAAATGTTGGGCGGTGTTCATGTTTATGTTTGGGATGATGCCCGAAATGTTGAATTTGCAGAAGTACTGAAAACTTCAGGAGTAGAAAAAGCGCTCTTTTTGTGGGATGCAAATCATACGCCCTATCCCGAATCGAATTTTGATGAGGAGCTGAAAAGTTTGGGTTATGCAACCGGAGGTTACGAACTTTTTACCGATTTGAAAAGCAGGGATACAGCTTTTTATGAGGTGGATGCAAATGGACCAATGCGCTTTGCACACACCGTTTATCCCGGAAAGTTCGATGAGTTGGCTGCCCGTAAAAGTAATGGGCTTACCTATTTTAACCAGTTTGGCCACACTTCCTGTCCCGTGGCAATTCGACCGGAGATTTACCGAAAAGCTGAAAACAAATTGAAAGAATACAAGCACGAGACTTTTTTTCTCGATGTGTATCAGGCCAACGGACTTTTTGAGTGTTACTCCGAAGAACACCCTTTGACCCGTGAACAGTTTGCCAATGCCGTGGTGGAAAACCACAAGATAATGGAAGATAAATTCAAACTAAATATAAATCAAGTGAACTAATTCCATTTTCATTTTAATACACGGGGGCTGTAGTAAGTTTTTTAATATATTGCCGGCTAAATTTGTTCAAAACAAAGAATTAAACCTCTTTAATTGGATAAATGACATAAACTAATTACCTATTCAGAATTGAACTCAAATGAAAAATCTTAAAAACATTCTAATTTATTTTATTCTTGTATTTTCTCTTGGAGGAAGTATTCAAGCTTCAGCACAAACATTACCCGAAATAGGCGCCCAGGTTTTTATTGAACCCGGACAAACTGATGCTGAGACGGAGCTGTGGTTTAAAACGTTAGCCGATAATGGCATGTCTGTTTGCCGCATCCGAATGTTTGAATCGTACATGTTACAAGCCGATGGAACCTGGGATTTTTCATTGTTCGACCGCGCATTTGAAATGGCCGGTAAATACAATATAAAAGTGATGGGAACTTTTTTCCCTGCTACCGAAAAAACGGATATCGGCGGTTGGAAATTCCCCAGGGACGAACAGCAACTCAATCAGTTTGGGGATTACATTAAACAACTGACACTTCATTTTAAAAAATACAAATCGTTGTATGCCTGGGTGTTGATTAATGAGCCGGGAGGAGGACTAAAAGACACGCCCTTTTCGCAAAAAATGAGGGAGCAATGGGATAAGGAAAATCCACAAGTTGAATATCTGGCAAATGGTTATCCGGTTTTGGTTGATTTACAGGACTATCGATTTAAAATGTACATGACTTCGTGGATGTTGTACTGGATTTCCGGGGAAGTTCGGAAACACGATAAAAACATCCATTTGCATGTGAACAGCCACGCCATTTTTTCTAATTTGCCTGAGTACGATTTCGTTTATTGGCGAAGCTTCCTGAACAGTTTAGGCGGATCGGCGCATCCCAGTTGGCATTTCTCCGATTTTACCCGCAGCCAATATGCTTTGGCAATGTCGGCAAACAGCGAAATTATTTTGTCGGGGGCGGGGAATTTACCATGGCTGATGACCGAAATTCAGGGCGGAAACAATACTTACAGTGCTGGCAAACCCATGTGCCCAACTGCCGAAGAAATTACGCAATGGCTTTGGATGATTATTGGCACCGAAGGAAAGTGCGGCATTTTCTGGAGCCTCAATCCACGTGCCTCAGGCGTTGAATCAGGAGAATGGGCTTTGCTTGATTTTCAGCACCAACCAACGGATCGGGTTGAGTCGATTAAAAAAGTAAGCAGCACTATACAAAATAATAAACCGCTTTTTACCAATATGAAAAAAGTGGATAGTGGCATCAACTTACTGTATATTAGGGAAAGTTACTGGACAGAAAATGTGATTACTGCCGGAACACCTGCCAGTACCGATGGTAGAAAAACAGGTTTCAAAAATATTTTAGGATACTTTAAAGCCCTCACAGAAATGGGTGGGAACGCCAATATCAAAGCTTTCGGGGAGTTCGATTTTGACAAAAATGATTTTTCAAATACAACCATAATTCTGCCGCACCAGATTGCATTACCGAAAGATTATGCATCAAAATTGGAACATTTTGTTGAAAAAGGAGGCAAATTGATTGTGGATGGACTTACCGGATACTACGACGAAAATGTTCACAACCAAATGTTAACCGGATTTCCATACCAAAAACTTTTTGGGGGAAATATTTCAGAATTTAAATACCTTGATTCACCTTTGGAATTGGCAATGGGCAAATCGGGTGCAGTTGTC
>JBBQPP010000647.1:0-2714 GCA_038217255.1 Bacteroidales bacterium
GTATCCAAATCATTTGCCAATAACAAATCGAATTTCGAAAAAAGCAGGAAAAGCAAAAGCCTGAAATTGAAGGCTGCATAAAACTGAGGTCCTTTATGAAAAAGCAATCTGAAACGTTTAACTGTATAAGCTCGTTTTTCAACGGACAAACTTTTTGGGAGTTTCCTGCCAATGAGTAAAACTTCAAACCCCATGTTGTGCAATGTGTTACAAACTTTATGCACGCGGTTGTCTGAAACCAAATCGCTGGTTACCGAAACAATGATTTTTTTACGGTTTTTAGTCTTCACTCAGTTCATTTATTCCGTGGTAAAGATAGAAACTTTATACTTTTGGAAACGCTTAAGAATTGCATTGATTGTGCATCAGTTTCCAACATTATTTCACCCCATTCATACTTCTCCCTGTTTTTTTTTTAAAACTGTTCAAGAAATGCAATTACAGGTTAATGTTATATGATCTTTATAAAATCTTTATATTATTAAAACAAATCTTTACAATCTATTTATAAAATAACGGCCAATTTTGTATCGTCATTTAAAGACATAAAATGGGTAAGATTTTAAATCTGAGGTTAAATTTTCCTGTTGTCGGTAAAAGTTTATTTATTCTAACTGCCGCGCTATTTGCTACCGCAATTATTGCAATTTTATTTGCCGAACCGGTAAAACCCTTTTTAATTTCAGGTACAGTCGCGTTTTTGTTTGGTTTGGTTTTATATGTATTTAAACGTCCGAGCAATGAAATTGAATCATTAACTAAAAAAGATGCCAGTTTAATAGTATCCTTTTCATGGATTTTTTTCTCATTAATAGGCGCTTTACCTTATATTATTTCACATTCAATTCCCGGATATATCAATGCTTTTTTTGAATCCATGTCAGGGTTTACAACAACAGGAGCTTCAATTTTGACGGATATCGAAATTCTTCCAAAATCAATTTTATTCTGGAGAAGTTTAACTCACTGGATAGGAGGAATCGGTATAATAGTGCTTGTAATTGTGATTATGCCTTCTTTAAATATGGGTAGTTACAACCTGTTTACATTTGAATCGTCGGTGCAAGAAAAAATTCAACCCAAAATTAAAGCTGTGGGAAGAAGGTTAATGATGATTTACTTGCTTCTTACTTTAGCCGAAATTGTTTTGTTGATGGCAGGGGATATGAACCTTTTTGAAAGTACTTGCCATGCCTTTGGAACTATTGCTACAGGTGGATTTTCTCCGAAAAACACGAGCATTGCCGGATACTCGCCATATATTCAGTATGTTATCATGATTTTTATGTTGCTTGCAGGAGTGAATTTTGTATTACATTATTATCTGTTCAAACGCGATTTTAAAAAAATAAAGGAAAACGAAGAGCTGAAGTTCTATCTGTTTGTTATTTTAGTTATTGGCATTATTCTCACCCTGTCGCTTTATTTCAAAATGAATAAACCTTTTGAGGAATCATTTCGTGAAGCATTTTTTCAACTCATTTCAATAGTTACTTGTACAGGGTTTGCAACGACCGATTATTTAATGTGGCCATCGTTTGCCTGGATGATAATCTTTCTTACTATGTTTTTCGGTGGAAGCACCGGTTCAACTGCCGGAGGAATAAAAATGGCCAGGCACCTTGTATTTTTCAAAAACATTAAAATATTTTTTCTGCAATTGCAATCACCAAATGCCATTATAAATCTAAAGTTGAACAACAATATTGTAAATGACGAGAATAACAGGACAATACTTTCTTTTATTGTACTCTATTTTTTGATTTTTACTTTAAGTAGTATTCTGCTTATTGCTTTCGGAATTGATGGAAAAACCGCAAGTAGCGCTGTGGCAACTTGTATGGCTGGAATAGGCCCCGGAATTGGAACGGTTGGTCCGGCAAGTAATTTTGCACATTTGCCGGATGTTGCTAAAATTGTTCTTTCATTCCTTATGCTTTTGGGAAGGCTCGAAATTTATACACTTCTCATTTTGTTTTTTCCGAATTTCTGGAAGAATTAACTTTTATTATTGATTTTAAGAGTTTACGGTTAGATTTTTCATTAATAATTTTTGATCTTGGGTTGCCTGATATTGACGGCCATGAATTCCTGAAAAAACTGCGTGATTGAAATTAGCTCATTTTCAATTGGTTTGGTGAATTATATTGCGAAGAAAAATGAGGAAGTTTTAAAGCTTACTTCCACTGAATTCTATATTTTGAGCCTTTTTGCAAAAAAAAACAGAGCAGGGTTTTAACTCATCAGTATGTTCTAAAAGAAATTTGAGGATACAGTTACACTGGGCAAACCCAGTATTTGCACGTTTTTAACGCACAACTTAGAAAGAAAATTGAAAATAACCAATCAAAACCAACGGTAATAATAACGGTATCGGGAATTGGTTACCGATTTGTGAGCTAAACAAAAACGGGAATTATTGCATACAAAAAGGTTTTTTTAAGTTAAATTTATTTCAATTTTTTTGAAAGAAATGGCTGTAAACAAAAAATGCAAAGCCAAAAGAAATACCTTTGCGCAATAAACAAAAATAAGTGATTCATGGACGAAGGCCCTTATCATTCGAAAAAAATAGGAATACAAATCATCCTTTAGGGAGCTTTCCGCAAGATGCTTCCTTTTGGTAAAAACAGAGGAGGCATTATCATGCTAAAAATTTTTAAAACTTTTGGTGGTTTCGTTGAAATTGACCACGCTGAAAAAAGCTGTTGGAT
>JBBQPP010000648.1:0-2703 GCA_038217255.1 Bacteroidales bacterium
AAATCGGGCGACGATAATGTGTCAAACAGCCGATCGGCAATTTCCTTGTATTCGTTTCCATTTTTTGAAAATGCACTCAATTCGTAAAATGCCGACACCATGATTGCTGCTGCCGAGGCATCATAAGGTTCGTTGGGAATGTTGGGAGCGTTAAAATCCCAATATGGAATTTGTCCTTCTTTTATCCCCTTTTGTTTTAAAATAAATCCGGCAATTTTTTCGGCCTGAATCAAAAACTCTTCCATTCCGGTTTCACGGTACATCATTGTAAACCCATACAATCCCCACGCTTGGCCTCGTGTCCATGCACTTTCATCAGAATATCCCTGGTGTGTATTTCGGTTTTCAACCTCGCCGGTTTCCGGATTATAATCAATTACGTGGTATGATGAAAAATCAGCCCGGTAATGATTTTTTGCGGTGGTTTGCGCATGTGAAATGGCAATTTGCCTCAGTGTGTCATTCCCGGTTTCTTTGGCTGCCCACATCAGCATTTCAAGGTTCATCATATTGTCGATAATTACCGGAAAATCCCATTTGTCGGCATTGTGATCCCATGAACGGATGCAGCCAACTTTTGGATTAAACCTTGTTGCCAAAGTTTTTGCCGACTGGATAACTATATTTTTATAGTCTTCGTTTCCTGTATTTTGATAAGCCTTTCCAAAACTGTTAAACATTTTGAAACCGAGGTCGTGCGTGCCGCCATCCCACTGTTCCTGCTCAAGCGGCAATGTGTATTCCAGTGCTTTTTCTTTCCATTTTTCCTCACCCGTTAATTCGTAAACCATCCATAAATTACCGGCAAAAAAACCACTTGTCCAGTCGCGGGCACGTACCAGTTTTAATTTACCATTTTCAATGGTTCGCGGAGCAACCAAAACACTATCGCTTGCCTGATCAGCAAGTTGAACAGCATACTCCATTTGCTGAGAAACGTGAGAAATAATGTTCGGATTTGCACCTTGTTTAATTTGATTAGAACAACCAAAACTAAGCAGTACAATAAAGATCACAAAAAGTCTTCCCATAGTTACTTTAGTTTTATTAGTTTAAAAAAAAGCAATCGATTGCACGAAAATAAATTAAATATGTCAACCAACAAATTTTCAAAGTTAAATATCAGGTTTTATTAATATGTTTAAAGACATAATCAACATAAAAACGAGGTGTAGGTTACTAATTTTCAGTAATTTGAAAAGGAGCTTTAGAAGTGCTTCCGACTAAAAAAAAATTATGCTTTTTTTCTGTTCAGTTATTTAAACGCTGTCAGGTCTTATGGACGCTGACAGGTTTTTGGGGAGTTGACAGGTTTTCAACCCAAATATGCTTTTACAACTTCTTCGCCCCGGGCAACTCTTAAGGCGTTCATGGCAAGGGATTCCAATTCGTCTTCGCCAGGGTAAGTAAAAACCGGGGCGATAAAACCTGCCTTTATTTTAATATATTTTTCGAGGTTTGTGTTATAAGCAAGACCGCCTGTGAGCAATATGGCATCAACTTTTCCCTCAAGCACGGTGGCCATTTCGCCGATTATTTTTGCTGTTTGGTAGAAAAGCGCTTTCTGGATGAAAGCTGCATTTTCATCGCCCGCCGCTGCCCTGTCTTCCACTTCTTTGGCGTTGTTGGTGCCAAGATAACTTACATAACCCCCCTCGCCCAAAACCATCCTGTCGATTTCGGCTTTTGAATATTTGCCGCTGAAACAGATTTCTATTAATTGTCCAACGGGCAAAGTCCCCGAGCGTTCGGGACTAAAAGGACCTTCGCCGTTCAATCCGTTGTTTACGTCAACCACGCGGCCATTTCTGTGGGCTCCCACCGATATACCGCCACCCAAATGGGCAACAATCAAACGCATTTCATCGTATTTTTTGCCCATTGTATTCGCGTGTTTCCGTGCTGTGGCTTTTTGGTTGAGTGCGTGGAAAATAGATAATCGTGAGAAATGTTTGTTACCCGCCACCCGCGCAATTTCCTCCAATTCATCGGTTACAACCGGGTCGGCAATAAAAGCCTGTGCATCCGGTATTTGCAGTGCAATAAAATCAGCCAACAAAGGGCCGAGGTTGCTGGCATGTTGCCCCAAAACCCCTTCTCGGACATGTTGCAACATTAAGTGATTTACCCTGTAAACTCCTGATTCAACAGGATATGTCAATCCGCCCCTACCGATAATGTATTTTATTGAATCGACTTCAATCCCTTCCGCTAAAAGAGCATCAATGATTAACCCTTTCCTGAAATCAAACTGGTCGATGATATTTTCATAATTAATAAGATCTTCGATGGAATGACGAATTGTTTTGTTCAGCACACATTTTTCGTCGAAATAAACGGCAAATTTGGTTGAGGTGGAACCAGGATTTATGGCCAGGATTTTATACATCATTCAACTTAACAATGAAGCCAGGGCAATCGAATTTAATTTTGTTTTTTCGCTGTCGCCGCGCGAGGACACAACTATGGGGACTTTTGCCCCGGCAATTATACCCGACATTTCGGCATTGCACAATTTTGAATTGGTTTTGTAAAACACGTTTGCCGCATCGATATTGGGGAAAAGCAAACAGTCGGCATCACCTGCAACTGGCGAGGTAAAACCTTTTATTTCGGCTGAATCGCGATCGAGTGCAACGTCAAGTGCCATTGGGCCGTCAACCATTCCGCCTTCAATTTGCCCGTGCTCCGACATTTTTGCAA
>JBBQPP010000649.1:0-2703 GCA_038217255.1 Bacteroidales bacterium
ATCGAATTAATTCCGGGCAGAAACGATTACAATATTTTGAAAGATTTTGTACAGTATTTCAACGAAAATGGCTTTGTAATTACTTTCGGTACCGAACACAACACACCACAACTCGATCCAATGAAAATCAGTTGCGGCGGTGGTATCGATTTGGATGAAGAACTGAAACAAATTAATTACGAAGGGACTGCGGTAGTTGCCGCTCACCAATATTTAATTGCAAAAGGCAAAGAGGGGTATTTGAAAAATGGCATCGCCAAAACAAATGAGAAAGCGAATTTTATTGCATTGGGGAAAGCAGTGATTGCAAAGTTTATAAAAAGCCCTCTCTAACTCCCAAGGGGGATTGAAAAAAGCAATGAGGTTCCTTTTTCCTTATTAATTAAACAGAAAAACCATTAAAAGAATGAATACAGGAGTACAACAATTAATAGAAGTTTCACAGTATTATGGTCAGAAAAAAGAATATGTGATTGCCGGTGGCGGGAACACTTCATATAAAGATGACAAACACCTCTGGATAAAAGCCAGCGGGATAAATCTAAGCGACATTACCGAAATCGGGTTTTGTGTGCTCGACAGGAAAAAACTGGCAGAAATTCCAAACCAAAAATTTTCCCCCGATTCCGACAAACGGGAAGAAGAAGTAAAAAATGCACTTCTAAATAGTCGGGTCGATCCAGATTCGGGTTTGCGTCCGTCTGTTGAAACTTCGTTGCACAATTTGTTCGAATCAAGTTTTGTTGTGCACACCCACTCAACTTTGGTAAACGGATTAATGTGCAGCAACAAGGTTGCTGAAAAAACTGCCGAAATTTTTGGCGAAGAAGTTTTGTACATTCCTTACACCGATCCCGGCTATATTTTATTTATCGCAGTTGAAAAGGAAATCACAAAATACAAGGCAAAATACAATGCCGATCCAAAAGTAGTTTTGCTCCAAAACCACGGAATTTTTGTCGCGGCAAATTCTATCGAAGAAATTAAAATAATTTATGCTGAAGTAAAAGCTAAATTAATTGCCTGTTTTGATGAATTTCCCGAAGAAAAAGAATTCCCTGTTTCGGAGAAAATGGTTGAAGTTCTCCCTGCCTTGCGAATGTTGCTTTCCGATGAAAAACTAAAAGTGGCAACCGCATTCAACAGTTCGTGGACAGCCAATTTTATTTCCGATAAAAATTCATTCACAAAAGGAATAGAAAAGCCGTTCAACCCCGACCAAATGGTATATTGCATGTCGGAATACCTGTTTATTGAAAAAGCTGGTTCGATTGAAACAATTATTGATGAAGCAAAAATAAAAATTGCAGATTTTAAAAACCGAAAAGGCGCTGTTCCGAAAGTCATTTTTATTCAAAATGAAGGTGTGATTGTAGCTGAAGATTCCCCTGTTTCTATTGGTTATTTAAAAGATATTGTAAACGATTTTTGTCAAATCAGTAAACTCTCTGAAAATTTTGGTGGACCGCACCCACTAACTCCTGAACAAGCCGCTTTTATAGAAAATTGGGAAGTGGAAAACTACCGCAAAAAAGTTTCGCTTGGCGGAAAAACATTGGGACGTCTTGATAATAAAATCGTAATTGTAACCGGCGCGGCACAGGGATTTGGCGCAGGAATAGCCGAAATTCTCCACACGGAAGGCGCAAACATTATAGTTGCCGATTTAAATGAGGAAAAGGGGATTGAATTTGCCAATCAACTCAATTCAAAAAAATCAAAAAACAAAGCTCATTTTATTTCAGTGAATGTTGCCAATTCCGCCTCTGTAAAAGCTTTGGTTGATAAAACAGTGTTGAAGTTTGGCGGATTGGATACGATGATTTCGAATGCAGGAATTTTGCGCGCGGGTAGTCTGGATGAAATGGATCAAGCCACATTTGAACTGATGACCAAAGTAAATTACACTGGTTATTTCCTGTGTGCAAAATTCGCACAACCGGTAATGAAAATGCAAAGTAAAATCAAGCCGAGATATTTTACCGATATCATTCAAATCAATTCGAAATCGGGATTAAAAGGAAGCAACAAAAACTTTGCTTATGCCGGTGGAAAATTTGGTGGAATTGGATTGACACAGTCGTTTGCGCTTGAATTAATGCCATTTAATATAAAAGTAAACAGCATTTGTCCGGGTAATTTTTTCGATGGTCCACTTTGGAGCGACCCGGAAAACGGATTGTTTGTGCAATACCTGAATACAGGAAAAGTACCCGGCGCCAAAACTATTGCAGATGTAAAAGCGTTTTATGAAGCACAGGTTCCTGTCGGTCGGGGATGCACAGCCGAAGATGTTGCCAAAGCCATTTTCTATGTCATCGAACAACAATATGAAACAGGGCAGGCAGTGCCGGTAACAGGTGGGCAAAATATGTTGAATTAAAGAAACCCCGAAGCCTCCCCCTCCCGATAATTATCGGGACTCCGAAGGAGGGGATTTAAGAAAAACAAAAGATAATTATTAAACAAAACGATATGAATAAGAATGATAGTGCTTCTAAATCTCCCTTCTTAGGAGGGATTAAGGGAGGCTTTTCCACAAAAGCAGTGCGGTTATACGGAAAAAGTGATTTACGTTTGGAAGAGTTTGAACTTCCGCAGATTAAAGACGATGAAATTTTGGCGAAAGTAATGAGCGACAGTATTTGTATGTCGAGTTATAAAGCGGCAACTCAAGGTTCCGACCACAAACGGGTTCCCAAT
>JBBQPP010000650.1:0-2690 GCA_038217255.1 Bacteroidales bacterium
GCAAAAACCGCCGGGATTTGATTTTGGAAATTCACCTTCGCAACTATTAACTGCCAGTTTAGCGGGAAAAACAATCGTCCATACCACAAGTTCAGGAACCCAGGGAATCGCCAATGCTAAAAATGCCGATGAAATTATTACCGGAAGTTTTGTGAATGCCGGAGCAATTGTAAAATACATTCTGCAAAAACAACCCAAAACAGTTTCATTGGTGTGTATGGGATATGCTTGCGCGTATCCAACAGATGAAGATACATTGTGTGCCGAATGGATTAAAAATGAATTGGAAAACAAACCCAATAATTTTGCTAAAATGATAGAAACCATTCGCACCGGTTCGGGAGAACGTTTCTTTGATCCTAAAAAACAAAGCTGGTCTCCGCAAGTTGATTTTGAACTTTGTCTCGATCTCAACCGTTTCAATTTTGTTTTGAAGGTAGAACAGGAAAGTGGATTGAATTATTTGAAACTTGTACCTGATATTTGATGCCGGATACTCAAATTCCTGATACTTGATAATCTGTTCAAATTACTAATTACTATGTACTTTAAAATATGAAAAATTACAATTTTGACGAAATAGTTCCCCGCGAAGGGACCAATTGTATAAAATACGATGCCCTTGAAAGGTTTTTTGGCAGCAAAAATGTTTTGCCATTGTGGGTTGCCGACATGGATTTCAAAACCCCGGATTTTATTGTTGATGCCATAAAAAAACGTGCCGAGCATGAAATTTACGGTTACACTTTCCGGGGTGATTCCTACTACGATTCTATAATGGGGTGGATGAAACGCCGCCATAGTTGGGATATCAGGAAAGAGTGGATTTCATTTAGCCCGGGTGTTGTGGCGGGATTGACTTTTGGCATCGAAGCTTTCTCAAAACCTGGCGATGGGGTGGTAGTGCAGCCACCGGTTTACTTTCCTTTTTTTGATTGTGTGAAAGGAACAAAACGAAAATTAATAGAAAATCCGCTAAAAATTGAGAATGGCCGTTACACTTTCGATTTTGAAGATTTGAAGACGAAAATCGATAAAAAAACAAAACTGCTGCTTTTATGTAACCCGCAAAATCCCGGTGGTACAGTTTTTACAAAAGAAGAGTTGACAGAATTGGCAACAATTTGCCTTGAAAACAATATCATGGTAATTTCAGATGAAATCCATTCTGATTTAATTTTTAAGGGGCATACACACGTTCCGTTTGCTTCACTTTCTAAAGAAATTGCGCAAAATTGCATGGTTTCAATGGCGCCAAGTAAAACTTTCAATGTAGCCGGTTTTTCGTCGTCAATTGTCATAATTCCTAATAAAACCAAGTTTGCGCGTTACGAGCGGGCAATTGGGTTGGCACATTTATACATGGGAAATATTTTTGGATCAGTTGCAATGGAAGCTGCCTACACTCATGGTGATGATTGGTTGGGTCAAATGCTTGATTATTTATGGGAAAATTACTTGCTTTTGGAAGATTTCTTCAAAAATAAACTCCCAAAAGTGAAGGTAATGAACCCGGAAGCTACCTATTTAATCTGGCTCGATTTCAGGGAATACGGGATGAAAAACGCAGAATTGATGAAATTCACGGTTGAAAATGCAAAAGTCGGGTTAAATGATGGCGGGCGTTTCGGGACCGGTGGCGATGGCTGGCTTCGGATCAATATCGGCTGCCCACGCAGTGTTTTGATAGAGGCTTTGGAAAGGCTGGAGAAAGCGTTTGGGTAAGAGATTCACGATTTCTTAACAATGATTAGAAGTTAAAATCTTCCACAATTCCATTACCAATTCTTTTCTATCCAATTCACTGCATCATCAACCCGAATTTCATTCATACACCTGAAATGTTTTTTCGGGCATTTTTGGTGACCGAGTTTTGAACATGGACGGCATTTCAGGTTTTCAATTTCGAGGCGTTGCGAAGCGGGGTGTGGTTGATAGGGAGTCATTCCAAAATCAGCGACTGTGTTTCCCCAAAACGACAAGATTTTCTTTTTAAATGCTGCGGCAATGTGCATCAATCCTGTATCATTTGTTAAAACCACTTTTGCATCGCGAACGAGTGAAGCTGACTTGTTCAAATTTATTTTACCAGCAAAATTCAGCACATTTCCTTTTGATTGCGAAAGCACTTTTTCGCCTTCAGCAAACTCCTTTTTACCACCAAGAAGAATGACAGGATAATTCGTTTTTTGGCAAATTTCCGAAATCTTATCAACCGGAAGTTTTTTGGTCGTGTAAGTTCCGGCAATTACAAACGCAACATAACCTTTTTGAAAAGGAGCGGGCAAATCGGCTTTTTTAAATTCATCTTTTTCGGGAATAAAATAATCGAGGCCTTTGCCATCGTTTTTAATATGAAGTGGAGCTACAGTTTCCAGGTATCTGTCAACAATATGTTTGCGTGGTAATCTATTGATTTTGAAACGGATGAGCAGCATTTTATGCCAGTTCAACTTATTAACTGAAAATGCTTTTGCTTTGATATTTCGTTTTAATCGGGCACTCCTGAAATTATGGTGCAGGTCGATAATGTAATCGAATTGTTCTGAAGTAATTTTATGAATAAGTTCTCCAATATTTTCTTCGAGTACATGAACTTTATCAACATAAGGATTTGATTTTAAAATAGATACATATTGCTGTTTGGTAACAAAATGAATTTCAGCATTTTCAATCTGATTTTTCAGACA
>JBBQPP010000651.1:0-2689 GCA_038217255.1 Bacteroidales bacterium
GCCAATTAAACCGGAAATTGGAATTTGATTTTCAAAAACCACCGAAGGATTTGTATATCCAAAAAATTCATCGCTGAATTTTACTTCGGGGAACATGGAGATTTTCAGATTGAAAAGTTCAGCTAATTCAGCATCCCATTCAAGTGTATGTATATTGAAAAGCATGGTACGACAGGCATTTGAGTAATCGGTTGCATGTACTTCTCCATCTGTAAGTTTGTAAAGCAACCAGCTGTCCATGGTTCCAAGCATCAACTCTCCGTTTTTTGCTTTTTCTTTTAATCCTTCAGTATTATTCATAAACCACCGAAGTTTACTTGCTGAAAAATAGGGATCGATTATTAAACCGGTTTTTTTACGGATGGTTTCATTTAATCCTTTTTCTATCAATTCTTTGCAAAACTCTGCTCCCCGCTGGCATTGCCAAACCGCAGCATTTGCAACCGGCAATCCTGTGGTTTTATCCCAAATTAAGGAAGTTTCGCGTTGGTTGGTAATTCCAATTCCCGCAATTTCCGATTCAGTGATTTTTGTTTCCGAAATCAACTTTTTTAAGCCGGAAATTACATTGTTGAAAATCTCCGTTGCATCGTGTTCCACAAATCCGGGCTGTGGATAAAATTGCTGGTGTGGAATAGTTACGCGATGAACCAGTTCAGCTTTTTTATTAAACAAAATAAACTTTGAAGCTGAAGTGCTTTGGTCTATTGCAATTATATATTTTTTACTACTCATGATTTTTTGAGATTCGTAAGGCGCAGTAAGGAATAGTAGTTTTGAATTCGAAATTTCCAGATTTAACTGTGGTTTGTTCAATTATGTTCATATTCCATGTGTCGATAATTTCAAGTTTATAATCCTGATCGCCAGGCAAATCGATTTTCACTGTTTCGTTGGGATTTGCAACATAAGCCAGATAATATTCGCCCGTTTTTGAAAACAGGTAAATATTGTTATTCAGATTTTCAGGGTTGCCATTGTCAATGAGTATTAAAGTCATTTCTTTTACGGGCGACTGTTCCATAATCGATTTGAAGAATGCAATTCGTTCAGGGCTTTTACCCATAAGTGTGCCGCCTTTTGCCCACCACCGAACTTCAGTTGTGTCCGAGTCATTATTGAAAGTATCGCCATGCATTGGATATCCGCCGCTTAATCCGGCCATCCAAAAATAACTTGTCATTTCTTCTGCGCTTAATCTTCCCCAACCACTTGGAACATCACCTTCGTATCGCATTTCATCAAAAAGCAATGGTTTTTGATATTGATTTCGCCATTTTATAGCATTGTAAAACTGTGAAGTTTGTGCACTGACATGCGTTACCCACGGTTGTGAGTGGTCATAAAAATGATCTTCTGAGCCATACCAGTTGTGTATTCCACGTAATCGTTGATGCGGATCTTCATTTAGTAGTAAATTACCAATTCCATCCCAGTCAATGGTTTCTTTTATTTTAGGAACATCCCACTCATTGGCCAGCGACCACCAAACATTTCGGTATGCTGAAATCCGTGCAATCATATACCTGACATAACGTTCATTCATTTCATCGCCCATTTCAGAATATCCCCAATTGTCGTATGGATGAAATAAAATTACGTCAGCTTGAATACCCATTTCCCCGAGCTGTTTTACGCGGAGATCAAAATTTTGAAAGAATTCATAATTGGGTTGGGTAAAATCATTTTCATCGCCATTTCTTTTAAAAGGATATACCCAGGGTTCAGTTTCATTACCATAACTATACCATTTGGGAAAAATGCACATTCTTATTTTATTAAATGGTGCATTGGAAAGTGTTTCCAACGTTTTTTCCTGAATACTTTGTTTAACACTTGTCCATTGATATGCCGTTGTACCGATGGAATAGAATGGAGTTTTATCGGCATATTCAAGGTAAAATGTATTTACAATTTTAAGAGGGCCATGATTTTCATCTGTGGCTTCTATACATTCGAAATTTCCTTCTTTTCCAGAAAGCTCTTCAATGTTACTCTCGGTTTGATATGTCCAATCGCCAACAGCATCAGGAGAGAACCGAATGCGGTATATTCCATTTCCATCATAAAAACCGGGTACTTTTATACGCTCTCCATTCAATTTAAAAACAGCATTTAAATCAACATCTATAAATGGTTCTCCTTCAGAAGGACCGGTAAGTTCAATTTCAAAAACAGCCCATTTTTCGATTTTGGTTATTTCTTTGGGTTGATTGCATGCCATAAATAACACTGCAATAATTAGTGGAAAGATGAACTTTTTCATTTTTTTCATTTTTTTTAGGTTTTGTTTTATTCAGCTATTATAATTTCAATTTCATGTTCACGAAGAATTTGTGCTCTTTTTTGGTCTATTGAGGCATCAGTAATGATATAATCAATAAGTGACAACGCACCAAGACTTGCAAATGCATTCTTGCCAATTTTTGTTGAGTCGGCAACCAGATAGGTCACATTAGCAGCATCTATCATTGCTTTTTTAACTACAATATCACTTAGGCTGGGATAAGTAAGTCCTGAGCGCAACGAAATTCCTGCTGTAGCCAGGAATAATTTATCGGCATTGATATCTTCAAAAAATGAAGCCGCTTTCTGTCCGGTCAGGGAAAGGGTAGGAGGTTTAAATTCTCCGCCGGTTACAATTACTTCAATGCCCGGTTCTGCTCCCAATATTAAAGCAATGTTTAGT
>JBBQPP010000652.1:0-2687 GCA_038217255.1 Bacteroidales bacterium
ATAACTATCCATCCACGATTACGGCAGAGGACTCCCCACTGGAATCTCGCAACTGTGCCCTGGCTGTCCGTGCGGCGGATTTAACCGTCCAGAATTTTGTGTAGATGCTGTACTTCCAGATTGTGAAGAATTTAACCTTTTTGCATTTTCAATGGTTGGAGCAGTTGAGTTATTCACAATGTTTGGAGCAGTAACAGTTGGTGAATTACTAATTGTTTGGCGGGGGGTATTTACAGCTGGTGAATTTAATGCCGCACCTACTGGAATATCACACCGGTGACCCGGTTCTCCGTGTGGCGGATTTATCGTAACCTGAGTACTTTTTTCTTCAGATGATGGCAGATTGGCAGGTTCCGGAGCTGCAGTGGCCGGGGTTTGTGTATCAATAGTATTATCTTGAACTTGGTTTTGTGGAAGAACAGGTACTTTGGGAGTTTGACCTGAATCATTTTTAGCCGGACTACACGACACTATTGTAAAAAAGGCGAATATTGAAATTAATATAATTTTGGATTTAATTGCTAAATGCTTCATAATAAATTATTTGTTTGACTGCAACAACGCCGTTCAGGCTGTTTTTCAGCGGGCTCCAGGTGGTTAATCTTCTTCATCCGGTTCTACAAACGGCTGGACCGTACATTCATATTCCAGGTTTGTAAAGTCGTTTTGGGTAAGCCATTTTTCTGAAATCGTTATCGAATAAACATTGTTTCCCATGTTTTGCAAGTCCCACACAATTCCTTCAGCCTCGGGAAAGGGTGTTCTGCCCTCTATTTGGTCGCTCAGTAGGCGGTTGATTAAATTGTTATCTGAAAGGCCATAACTTAGCGCTTTCAACACGGTTTCCTTTGTTATCTCCGCCGGGTCATTGTGTTCGTCCGTTATTTCGAATTGTACGATGTTAATTTTCGCCTGTGGAAACTTTCCATTGTAGGCTTTGTAAAGCAACTGATTAATGTTGAACAAATCCTGGTGAAGGTCGATTTCAGTATAATTTTCACAGACTTTTACCCGCAGCATTTCGTGCGAAAGATTATCAATCTGTCCTTCGGCTAAAATATCCGAGAACTTGTAGTCAAGCAGAATAGCAGCTGCCTCGCTTGGTTCAAAGTCGGAAATGGCCATAAACAGGTATTCCTTCAATTCTGTTGGTTTTAACTGTTCTGCATCGGGGTACTCAAATCTTGCCAGCAACTCTTTAAAGTCGTCGTTACTCCAGGCTCCTTCCAGCTCATCGGTCGATTTTACATCGTTTATTTTTACTAAATATTTCATTCAAATATTTTTTGTTTCTATCTATCTAACTCCCGGGATGGGTAATTGTTTCATTTTTATTGAAAATCAACAAATCAGTGTAGCGGATTTATCGTTCCGTACTGCACCATCAGGGTTTTTTGCAGGAGAATGATAAAACCAGGACATCCGGAAAATGTGTGAATATTGTAACTTTTCCCAAAAGTAATGTAACAACACAGGCAAAGAATCACTTTACCTTTAGCCAGTTAAATGTTTTACTCCGACTAGGGAATCCAGTTTAACTGCTTTTGAATACTGAAATTATTAATTATCTTAAAATTTATCAAATGAAAAAATTATTGTATTTTCTATCGGTTATGTTGTTGGTTTCTTGCGGTCAACATAAAAAAGAAATTGCCCAAATGCAAGCGAAACAGGATAGTATTACGCAAGTTGCTGTACAGAAAAATAATACCATCCTGGAATTTATTGATGAGATGAACGAAATTCAGTCGAACCTTGATTCAATAAAAACACTTGAAAAAATTGTAACTGTCGAGAAAGCCTCCGGCCCTGAAATGAAAACTGCTGCTAAAGAGCGAATTGCTGAAGACATTGCGCAGATTAATGATCTGCTTCAGAAGAACAAAGCTCTTGTAAAATCGCTTACGAATAAATATCGGGCTTCGAACGCAAAAATAACAGAACTCGAAAAAACGATCGTTAACCTGACCAAACAGATGGGTGACAAAGATGCTGATATTGCCAGCATGACCAAAGAACTGGAAGCGCTGCATATTAACGTTACCAGTCTGGATCAGAAGATTGAAACCATCACGGCCCAAAGCGAAAAAACAATTCAGGAAAAAAATCAGGCTATTGAAGAACAAACCAATTTAATGAATACCGCCTATTATGCCTTCGGAACAAAAAAAGAACTGGAAGAAAAGAATGTGATTGAAAAAGAAGGTGGACTTTTAGGCATTGGGAAAACGTTAACCCTGAAAAAAGACTTTAACCGCGACTATTTCACAAAAATTGATATCCGCGAGTTTAAACAATTGGCACTGAAAGCAAAAAAAGCGGAAGTGCTTACCAATCACCCGGCTGATTCGTATCACCTCTCCGGAACAAAAACAGTTGACGCTCTGGTTATAGACAAATCGAATGAATTCTGGAAAGCTTCGAAATATTTGGTGCTAGTAATAGAATAAAAAATAAAAAAGGCTCCTGAAACGGAGCCTTTTTCTTGCCTTCCTGTCTAATTTGTCTTTTAATTTTTCTAATGCGTAATCTGAGTTAAAATGGTAAAAAACCCCTTATCCATTAACTTCAATATTACAGCAATTACCTGGAATGCCCCGATGTTTAATGAGCTTTCTTTTTTTTACTCACTACTCAATTTGAACAATTAGAAAAAATCATATTTTGTTTAACTATATTCGTCTATA
>JBBQPP010000653.1:0-2675 GCA_038217255.1 Bacteroidales bacterium
GGAAACTGTGTTGCCAGGAGTTTGCCCCAAAACATAATCAGCAACTGCTACCAGCGTGTATTCCTCATTAAACATTGTGCCGTCTTCATTAATAATCACGAGTCGATCCACATCCGGATCTACAACAAAACAAACATCAACTTCACTATTTTTCACTGTTTCCGAAGTTTCAACTAAATTCTCGGGCAGCGGTTCAGGCGTGTGTGCAAAATGGCCGGTTGGTTCGCAATTGATTTCTACAACATTTTTAATTCCCAACGCTTTGAATAATGCCGGCATTGCAATTCCACCCACCGAATTTACCGCATCAACAGCAACAGAGAAATCTGCTTTTTCAATAGCAGCTTTGTCAACCAATTTCAAGTTTAATACGTGATGGATATGATAATCGAGATAATCTTTTTCGGTTACAGTGCCCAAATCATCGACTTCTGCAAAAATAAAACTTTCGTTTTCGGCTATTTGAAGTATTTTCTCACCTTCTGATGCATTTAAAAACTCGCCATTTGAGCCAAGCAGTTTCAGCGCGTTCCACTGTTTTGGGTTGTGGCTTGCAGTTAAAATAATTCCACCATCGGCTTGTTCTCCCGTTACTGCCAATTCAGTAGTTGGAGTGGTTGCCAGCCCAATATTTACAACATCGCAACCCATTCCAGTCAAGGTTGAAATTACAATCGAACTTACCATCGGTCCCGAAATTCGGGCATCGCGGCCAACCACGATTTTAATTTTGTTTTTACCCGATTTTTGCTTTGCCCACGTTGCATACGAAGCTGTAAACTTTACTACATCTAACGGACTTAATCCTTCACCGGGTTTTCCGCCAATTGTACCGCGGATTCCTGAAATTGATTTTATTAAACTCACTTTGTTGTTTTTTAATATTAAACTTTCAAAGATAACATGACGTTTGGGAATGGGGTTTTATTTTCTCAAAAATTATTCTTCATTTTTCTGAAACTCCTGTAAAGTTGGTTTTCGCAATTTCAATATCATCGGCCACCCACGCCGTAATTTTATTCCAATCAACATAACCTACACGGTTTGTCCAAAGTGGATTTATGTTTTGCTGTAGTGCAGTTTTCGCATATTCTTTCCAGGTTTCCAAAGCCATGGTTAACTCAGTAATGGCTTTATCCTGATAGTTTTTGTCTTTTGTTTCGCGGTATAACGCAAGTTGAGTTGAACCTGAAATTTTGTAAGCATAATATTCACCGAGCAATGCCATAGTTTTAATGTCGTGCAAAGTATATTCCAACTCTTTATTTTCCGATTGTTCTGTTGAGTTAACGAATTCAAGGGCTTTTTGAGCATGTTCATGTAATTGTAAAGCCACTTCCTCCGGCGTTTTAAGTTGGGTCGTTCCTCCGATGGTTACCATTTTTACAAAATCGGGAATGGATTGAAAACCCGAATTTGGGTGCGGCGGCAAATTGATAAACCGGTTTACATCATGAAATCCAGTTTCATTTTGTGCATAACCGGGGCGGCTTTTGCAGGCCTCGATGTACCATTGAAAATCGAGTGGACCCCAGTGAAAACCTGTAGTTACAGGATAAATCATCGAAGCTTCCTGCCAAGCGGTAAATAATTTTTTCGCATCGGTTTCCGGAAAATGGTTTTGAAGTATTTGTATAAACCTTTCATCCGTAATTTCAGGATTATATCCCAAACGTCCCCACATCATCCAATGGTACCAATGTTTTACAATCTCAATTTGGCGGGGTGATTCGGCATCTTTCATTGTAAATTCACGTCCCCAAATCCATTGATCGGAACCGTAATAAAACCCGCGCGATACTTCGATAGGGATATTTTTGATGAATTCACGAACAAAATCGGGAGTGCCCCAGCGGAAATAATAATTGTCGTCGTTTCGGAGTGTCCAGATGGTTTTCATGCCCTCAATATCCTTTACAAAATTTTCATGAAATGGCTGAGAGGTAGCACTCATTACATGTGCCTGGGCATATTTAAAACTAAAAAGAAATTCGATGTTTTTGTTATCAATCAGAGGTTTAAATTTTTCAGCAATATCTTTTGCTCCAGCCTGGTGTTGACGATGAATAAATGTAAATTTCCTGTCAGGCATTTCGACTGCTGCATCTAAAACACCCCGTGCGTAGGTGTCAAAAGCCCAATTTTCTTTTGCTTCAACCGAATTTCCATACATATTTTCTCCGGTTGTAAGTCCAATTCCTGCCAAATCGGGATAAGTAACAAACATCTGTTTTACACTTTTTCTGAAATAATCTATGGTAACAGGGTTGTCAATTTTATCTGTTATGCCATATTTCCCTTCAGTTCCATTCACGAAAATATTCCATGTCACAACGTAAAAATCAACATTTCGACTTTTACCATAAGCCATTACTTTTTGCCAGAAATCAATTTTCTCCTCAATTGACATTATTTTTAAAACTTCGGGATTAGCTAAAATTTCCGGAGCATCGAATCCCATTCCATTGGTATCGTAATTCTCTTCCCATTCTACTGTTGATCGCTGAACATCATCCAATGCAACTTCCTCGTAACCCGGCACTTTTACCATGCTTGGGAAAGGGTGCAAATTCCACAACGAAATGTAGTTGTAACGGTATCGTGCCAGGTTGTCTATATATTCTTTCCAGAAATCAAAATTCCACATTTCCGCAATGTTTTTCTGGGCAGCATCG
>JBBQPP010000654.1:0-2668 GCA_038217255.1 Bacteroidales bacterium
GATGTAGATAATTACAGCGAAAAACTGCATGTAATGAGCGAGTTCCATAAACTATCTTCTTTTTGCAACAACCTGATTATTATATTTCAAACTTATCTTTTCATATTTGTCCCAGTTGTTTTTTGCCAGGACCTGCTTATAGAACTCGCTCATTACATGCAGTTTTTCGCTGTAATTATCTACATCGCCCAACTCAATAATGTGCCCGCCAACCAACGGAGTCAGCAAAACATCACCGTCTTCCTCAACATAAATCTGTTCAAGTTGAGCATTCCAAAAATCATCGTCTTCCACATACAATACAAAGGGCAAAAGTTTTTCAACCGCGAATTTTTCAGAAATTGAACCTGATGCAACCAAAACTTTTGATGAATAGCTCGATGAGACGGGAATCCGGACACCATATTTGTCGAGATAATAACTTCCGCTTGAAGTGATTACACGCATTACTGGTTTGCGGTGTTTTACCTTAACCACTAAAACCCCTTTGTATGCACCTTTTTCGTTGACAATTAATTTATATACGTCAGCGCTCAAAATGGCCGGTATTTTTTCTATTTCGCCTTCAAAAATTTCGGAATTTATCTCATCAAGTGTTTTGCTGAAAATTTTGCTGTCGGTTGCTTTTACCAATTTAACCAACCTTTCTTTGTCAATATTGATCGCTTCATCTTTATCGAAAACAACCTCAATATCACTGCACATGATATTCCGGCTTTCGATTGATGTAAAAGCCAAGGTGCCGATAACAAAAATTATCAGGAGCAAGAAACCGATCAATTTCAATATTTTTCGAAACATTATTCTTTTGTTTTCAGGATTTCAATTATATCGCTGGTCATTCCGTCAATATCGCCGGCGCCCATTGTAACCACAATATCATAATCGTGGTTTTTCAAAATTTCGAGCATCTCAGGTTTTGAACCCAAATGCTTGTCTTGCAATTTCATCTGGTTAAAAATGATTTCAGATGAAATTCCGCGGATTGGTTCTTCACGTGCGGGATAAAGTGGTACGAGAATAGCAGTATCCAACAAATCGAGGCTGACAGCAAATTCGGCTGAGAAATCACGGGTGCGCGAATAGAGGTGAGGTTGAAAAATTCCTGCAATCTTTCTGCCTTTATAGAGTTCTTTAACCGATGAAATAAATGCTTTTAACTCTTCGGGATGATGCGCATAATCATCGATATAAATGTATTTTTCGTTTTTGAACTGTACATCAAAACGGCGGATAACACCTTGATAATCTTCTAGTCCGGTTTTAATTTCTTCGGGAGTTGCACCTGCCAGAAAAGCAAGTGACGCAGCGCCAACCGCATTTTCAACATTCAACAAACCGGGATAATTCATTTTGCAACCTTCAATAATTCCGTTAGGAGTTTTTATATCGAACTGATAAAAACCTCCATCAGTATTGAGTTGCAGGTTTGCCGTTGTAAAATCGGCTTCTTTGTTTAAAGAATAAGTATAAATTTTTGCCGTGGTTTTTTCTGTATTTAATTCAACGCCTTTCTTTATTACAAGCGAACCTCCCGGTTGGATTTGTGAGATAAATTTTTCAAACGATTCTACAATTTTATCTTTCTGTCCGTAAATATCAAGATGATCAGCATCGATACTTGTTACAAGCGCCAAAAGTGGCGTTAGTTGCAAAAACGAACGGTCAAATTCATCGGCTTCGGCAACAATCCATGGCGATTCAACTTTTGGCAGTAACAAATTAGTACCAAAATTCTTTGAGATTCCGCCCAGAAATGCTCCGCAACCTTTGTTTGTTTTATTCAGGATATTTGCCACCATTGTGCTGACAGTAGTTTTCCCATGTGTTCCGGCAACGGCAATTCCGCTGCGTTCGTTGCACACCAAACCCAACACTTTCGCGCGTTTCAGCAAGCCAATCGGTTTTTCCCTGAACCATGATAATTCTTTGTGTTCATCGGGGAGTGCAGGTGTAAAAACTGCCAGTGTGTTTGCCGGGTCCCAATTGCTCGGAATTTTGCGGATATCATCTTCAAAATGAATATCGATGCCTTCAGCTTGCATTGCGTGTGTCAACGCGGTGGGGGTGCGATCGTAACCTGCCACATTGCGGCCTGTAAATTTAAAATAGCGTGCCAGCGCACTCATCCCAATTCCCCCTATCCCGAGGAAATACACATTTCTGATATGTAAAAGATTCTTCATTGTTTTATTAACTTTTCTACTTCGTCAACAATTGTTTTTGTTGCTTCAGGTTTTGCCAATGTTTTTATGTTGGTGCCCATTAGCTGGCACAGTTCGTTGTTTTTAACCATTTCAAAAGCGGTTTGAAAAAGTTTTGCGTCAATTTCCTTGTCAGTTAGCATCACCGCGGCATCTTTTTCAATAAGCGCCATTGCATTTTTTGTTTGGTGGTCTTCCGAAACGTTTGGCGAAGGCACCAAAATAGCAGGTTTTCCCACAAGGCAAAGTTCTGAAATCGTTCCTGCGCCAGCCCTTGAAATTACCAAGTCAGCAACCGAATAAGCCAAATCCATTCTCGACAAAAACTGCTGGATTTGCAGGTTGCCAGGTTTTCTATTTTTTAATTCATTTTGAATATTATCGAAATAAATTGCGCCAGTTTGCCAAATTACCTGAACACCGGATTTTGCAATTATATCAAGGTTTTTCATCACAGCATTATT
>JBBQPP010000655.1:0-2663 GCA_038217255.1 Bacteroidales bacterium
CTATCGCGTAATCATTTTTTGGATTTTTGTAAAGCAGGCGTTTCAATGGGCGACCTTTGATAATATGCTCTTTAACAATATCTTCAGCATCAGAAGGTTTTACTTCGGTATAAAAAGTATTGTCAGGCAATACTTTCACAATAGGTCCTTTTTCGCAAAAGCCAAAGCAACCGGTAAGCACCACCAGAACCTCGTCTTCCAAATCAAATTCACTGATAAAATAATTCAGTTTGTCTTTGATTTCATTGCTTTCAGAAGCCTTGCAACCAGTGCCACCGCAAATTAAAATGTGCATTCTATAATCGGCCATAATTTTGAGTTTAAAGTTTGAAATCTGCCCTGTTTATTCGTCGATGGTTTTAAAAGTAATTGGGATAATCCCGTCTATCAGTTTACCTTTTTTAATATATGTATCAATTATTTCTTCGGCTTTGTGTTTGTTGACAAAACCAAAAACTACCGGTTCCTTGTTTGGCAAAATAACTTCAACTGTTGGTTCGGCATAGCAATATCCCATGCAGCCGGTTTGGGTAACAATTGCATCAACTGCCTGTTGTTCCAACTCTTCCACAAAATATTTCATAATTTCCTTTGCACCCGAAGCAATTCCGCAAGTTGCCATACCCACTTTAACCTGAACCAATCGTTCGGGGTTATCGCTGTTTTCGCGAAGTTTGATTTTTGATTGTACTTCCTCTTTTATCCTTTTTAGATCGGCTAACGATGTGATTTTTGACATGATTAGAATTTTTGGTTAAACGGTTTATTGAATGTCTTTTATGTTATTTTTTATAAAATCAATTATCGCATTTCCAATTTCAGCTTTTTGCATCGAAACCCCTTTAATACTGCTTTTTATTTCGGATGAACTGAATTTAAAACTGCCTTTGTTTGTGATGTGTTCGTAAATCAATTCTACATTTTGGTTACTCAGCATCGTTAAATAAAGCGATTCCCAAATATCGCCAAGTTCAGGTCTGTCAACATTTGAATACTGAAAACTTGCCTCCACATTTGTTCCTTTATTTATTTCGGAAAAAATGCCGAATTTGCCGTTTGCCCTTTCTGCATTTTGTTTCAGTAACGACAAACCCAACCCAACTTTTCGGGTTGTCCTTGTTGTAAAGAACGGATTAACTGCCTGTTCCATTATCTCTTTTTTCATCCCACACCCATTATCACATATCCTTAAAATGCAAAGGTCGTTTATTTTATTTTCTTCAAGCATGATTTCAATCAATGTAGCGTTTGCGCGAATTGAATTTTGAACGATATCAAGAACGTGGTCGGAAAGTGTTTTCATAATATGAGACACAAGAATCAAGACTAAGAATGTGAAATTTTTTCATTTCTCTTTACAAAATCCGTCTAATCATCATTCATTCAATCAGTTGAACAAATCTTTTTTCATTTTGATTTAGTGCCATTCTAATTTCCGGAAAAGTAAGTTCTTCGATATTAAATATTGTGTAAATTTCGCCAATTTGATTGACATAATGGGCATCGGAATTGCGGATAAGTGTAATTCCTGTCTGTAAAACATGATGTTTTCGAACATGTTTTTCTGAACTAAAACTTGAAATCCCCAAAGCATGGAATTTTAAACCGTGCGGAATAAAGCCAAGCTGGCTTAAAAGTCCGTTTGTGGGCCTATCGACATGAGCGGGAATAAAAATACCGTTCAATTTTTCAACCTCTTGTTGAATTTCATTTATTGATGATTTTAATGCCGCCGGAAGATAATTGGGAATTAATTCAATAATATCGTCGTTTTCGTCAACAACAGGTTGATACCCAAAATGTCCATCGGGATTGGGAATGAATGTGATATTTTCGTCTAAAAATTGTTGAAACTTCTCAAGTTGATTTTCAAATTCGAAAAAAGCAAGACAGTGAACTTCTTCTTTTGTCGTAACTTCTGCACCTGTTAAAACAAAAATCCCTTCTTTTTGCGCCAGCTTTTTAACTAACAATGCATTTTTTGTCGAGTTGTGATCGGTAATACCAATTATTTGCAAACCCTTTTCTTTGGCACGATTTACAATGTTTGCCGGGGTCATTTCCAAATCGGCGCATGGCGACAAAACTGTATGGATATGTAGGTCGGCCCGGTATTGGTTCATTTTAGTTTCGGGTTCAAAGTTTAAAGTTCAAAGTGGCCGGTTACTGGATACTGGTTCAATCTCCAAATCTATAATTCTCTTAGTATCAATCAATATCCCATTTATTCATATATTGATTTTCGCATTTAAGCATTCTTGCTTCTTGACATTTCTGTATTCTTGCATTAATGCATTTCCCCATAAATCTTCCCGGCTATTTCAAATGTTTCCATTTCAGTTCCCAACAGTGGAATTCCTTCTTCCTCGCTGTGTTTCAGGGTTTCTGGATCGGGTTGCAGCCCTTTCACCAAAATAACTGCAGCTAAATCTTTCAAGGAAGCAATTGCAAGAACATTTTGATGGGTTTGCAGCGTTATCCAAACCTGGTTTTCGCGGGCAAAACCCATTACGTCACTCAATAAATCGGATGAGTAGCCACCTGAGATTTCATTTTGCAAACCAGCTTTACCAGCAAAAACTGTTAGTCCAAATTTTTCGACCAATTCAGCAACTTTCATATTGACCTCCGTTTTTAAAAAATTTACCCTTAATCAATAATAA
>JBBQPP010000656.1:0-2663 GCA_038217255.1 Bacteroidales bacterium
ATTGCTGTGGTTTTGCTCAATCTTTACAAGAATCAGCAATTTTCAACATTGCAGAAAATCTCAGAATTTCTGTCGGATTTTATGATTATCACAATAGATGAAAACGGCAAAGGTTTTTCAAAACTGATGTTGCTTTATCATCCCGAAAGGGGCGAACTTCACCGCAATGAAATTGAGAAACTTGCTTTTTCAGACAATTTCGATGGCCTGCTTGGTTATTCACATATTTTAAAAATGGAACGGCTCGAAGAAATATCGGCTTTGCTTGAAAGTTACGAGGATATTGATTATGCGCCGGTTTATGCCTGGGATTTTGACGATGATGGTTTTTCAGTGAATAGCGATGCAGACACAAAAATAAAAAGCGGAAAACTGAATAACAGAAAAAACAAGTCCTTAAGTTTTTACGAAGCCATCAGGCTCAGGCAATACGGTTATTCAAAAATCAGTTTCCCGACGTATTACCTTGAAGACATTGATGAATTTGAACTTTCGGATTCGGACATACATGATTTGGATGGTGCACAGTTTTGTATCCATGCAGTAAACATTGATTTATCAGAAAATCATATTACTGACCTTCGCCCTTTGGAAAATCTCGGAATTTTGGAAATGCTGAATCTTGCTGACAACCAAATCGAGTTCGTCGATTCACTCGAATATCTTATAAACCTGCGTGAACTAAACCTTGCCAACAACCATATTCGTGACATAGAACCGCTTTTGTCACTTGAAAATCTTGAGTATGTAAATCTTTTGGGCAATCCGGTCCCGCGCAGATTGATAGAAAAATTAAGAAAGCGGGTTGCGGTTGTTGAATTTGATTAATAAAAAACCGAAGAAATGAAATTTGCCATTGGTTAAAAACGGATACATAAAATTTCAAATTACGGAACTCAAACCCTATAACGGATTTTCCCGGTTATTCAAGGTTTAACAGTCAATTTACGGGATCCATCAATCCATTTATGCCGTTCAAATTCTATATTTTTCTTAGTCGGTATAACAGTTGCACTTTTGTTTTGAAAAAATTTAAACAATTAAAAAATCAAAAGTCATGAAACAATTATTGCAACTGTTCTAATCATCCTTTTTACCGGTGCACTGGGATTTGCTCAAGAAGAAAAAACCGGATTTGAAAAGCAAACCTGTTTGGAAAGGGAGCAAAAGTAACTGGTTGGTTTGTCGATTTGAATAGTTCCTATTCGCAAATCAACGGAGAAAATACTTATATGCCGGGTTTTGGGGGAGGAATCATTGTAAACAACAATTTTAAAATTGGATTGATTGGGAAAACCCTAACCTACCACGACACTTACCTGAAATTTAACGATGTATTCGATGAACCGGTTTATCTTGTTGGTGGTCATGGTGGTTTGTTTCTTGAAGCCTCGCCTGTCGACAACAGAATTGTTCATATTTCAATTCCTTTAATTATTGGTGTCGGCGGGGCTGAATACCAATCGAAACAAACTTATCCTGAAAATGACGATGAAGACGAACTGGGTTACTACCATCCCCAAATATCAACTTCGTCTTATTGGGTGGTTGAACCGGAAGCAAATGTCGAAATAAATGTTACTGGTTTTATGCGTTTGTATGCAGGTTACAGTTATCGATGGGCGATGGGTTTTAAAACTTGAAAATACTGAAAGTAACGCTTTTAACGGAAGTAGTTTTAACTTTGGTGTTCGGTTTGGAAAATTCTGAACTCTTTTCAAAAGTGAAACCAAAATAATCGGGTTTAATGTTTCCAATGGAAAATTTGAAAAATAACGAAAACAGGAATTACAGGATAATGGCAGTCATTTTTATGGCTGCCAATCTTTGTCTTCACCTGCTTGTCAGCACAAATTACGAGCTGCACCGCGATGAAATGCTTTATTTCAACATAGGAAGTCACCCGGCATTTGGATATTTAACTGTTCCTCCGTTAACAGGATTGCTAGCGTTTCTTGTGCAGCATATTTTTGGATATTCAGTGTTCGGTATTCGTTTGATACCTGCAATTTTTAGTACTGCAACTCTTTTTGTTGTTGCCTTTCTATTGGTTCTGCCCAACATTATCTGGCAGTTCAACCACAACTGGCCTGTTTTATACCATTTTGAAGAACTCAAAAAAACACAGATTTCGAATTTAAAATACACAGACTTCTTTTGCGACCTTTTCAGTCTGAATTCGGCGTTAATTCTTGTTTGGCTAAGAAGTTGGCACTGTGAATGACCCCTATTTCAGGGAAAAAGGAGTGAAAGTTTTTTTGTACAAAAACCCAAAAACAAACATTAACAATGTTTATCAAACCAGTATATTTAAAGAAAGAAAACGATTTTTTCGAACTAAAAATGAATAAAAAATGAAAACAAGTTTTAAAAGTATTTTAATGGGTTCATTATGGCTTATTTTTATCCACATGACTGTTGTTTGATTCTTTTAAAACGGTTAGTTAAATGAAAGTTTTTTGATTTCCCGCAAGGTTTGTTTTAGAACCTTATATTTGTTGCATCAAAATAATAATGCATTAAAAAAAGTGCAAATTTTATGCCCAAAATAAAATATCGAACTAAAAGGAAAGGGAATTCAAATATAGTCTGGTTGCAAAAAAGCAACAAGTACATTAGCTTGAAAAACCCAGCTTTTGATATTTTTCAACTTTTGGCAGAAA
>JBBQPP010000657.1:0-2658 GCA_038217255.1 Bacteroidales bacterium
TTGTAGGCGAACTTTTTCAGCAAGAATCTGAAACCTATCGCGAAAAAACGGATAAACCTGCACAAAAAGCGGAAGAAAGCGGACGGAGAGGTTCAAATCCTGAAGAAGCCCGTGAACAAATGAAATTTAACGACCATTTGACGCAAGGCGAAATGTACAAAGAATGGAAAACTTATAATCACCCCACTTATGGCGAAATTGAAATTGGCGGCTGGGTGAAAATGACTTCACGCCTGCCCCAAATTTTCATGTTGCAGGAATTGGTGCACCGCAACGCATCGGTTGTTTTCCTTGCTGCGGAAAACACACCCGAAATTTCAATGGAAGTATTTGAGGTAAAAGAAATTGGCAAAAACCTCAGCCAGGTTCGGGTACGGCTAAAAAATAAAAATGGTTTGCCAACAATGACGACCGATTCCTATAAAAACAAACTTTTTACGCCCGACGTGCTGAAAGTATCCGGGGCAAAAGTTGTTGCCGGTGGTAAAATCAGTGATTTCAGATTAAATAAAGTAACTTACAAGGATAACAAACCTGAAATTCAATTCCTTTCAGTTCCTGGTTACGGAACAGTTGAATATCAGTTTTTGGTTGAAGGAAAAGGAGAACTTACAATCAGCTACGAATCCCGGAAGGCGAATGATGTCAAGACAACCGTAAAATTATAAAAGCTGTTTAATTATTTCATAATTGGGTGTTCGCATTGGTGTGGGCACCCTTTTAAATCACTAAACAGATGAAATAGTAAATGGAAAAATTAAAAGCCTTTTTCAGCAAATTTGGGATCCTTTTAATCGCAATTATTTTTGTAGTAATCATTAAAATTCCGCATCTATCGCTTCCCTATTCATGGGACGAAGCCTGGTCATATCTTCCTGCATTGATTAAAATGGTTGAAAATGGGCCAAGCTTAATTTCGGGGTCGATTCCTATTTTATACTCAAAAGGGCATCCACTTTTTTACTATTTTCTAAATTCGGGTTGGGTAAAACTTTTTTTAGGAGACATGAGCAATATTGCGCTCGCCCGTATTTTTCCTTTGTTGGTTTCAATTGTGCTCTTGATAGCACTTTTTGTAATTGCACGAAAACATTTTTCGCCAATGGTTGCCAACTTTTCTGTTGTGCTACTTAGTGTCCAGTCTCTTTTTTTGGCACAAGCATCACTTGTTTTGCCCGAAATGTTGTTGACACTTTTGTTACTCCTTTCGTTTCATTTTTTTGTGTCAGGAAAATTTGGCTGGTATGCAATTACAGCTTCTCTAATGGTTATTACCAAAGAAACGGGCCTGGTTTTCGCCGGGGTATTTGGTGTGTTTTACTTGATTGAAAACAAAATATTTATTCCCGGAAAAGACAATTTCGCAAAACTGTTTCTTCTCACTGTCCCACTTTGGATTTTTGGCATTCACCTTTTGTTGAATTTTAGGGCATCCAACACTTTCTTTTTTAACGAACATTTGGATTACATTACATTTGATTTTGTACAAATAAAACGGGTAATAAAATCATCAACAGCGATTTTATTTATGCGATATGGGAGAAATGTAATTTCAGGAGTTGTAATTATATCTATTCTTATTATTCTGTTCCGAAAAGAGAAATTAAATCACCTCAAATATTTGATTTTGATAAGTGTGCAAATCGTTTCTTTGATCCTTTTCACTTCAATAAACTTTTATACATACCGTTACATGTTGCCTGCTTTTCCAATTTTCATTATATTGGGTATACTTTTATTCGAACAAGCGATAAGGAAAAATGTATATCGAAATGTGTTGATTGCTGTTATGGTTGCTGCACCATTGTATTTTACAATCACAAAAAAAGGTAAAAGTGATATTGACCTGGGATACGCGAGTTATTTGCCGCTCCAAAAAGAAATGGTTGTTTTTTGCGAACAACAAAATTGGTATGACAAGAATTTTGCAACGGAATTCAATATGATTATGGCAATGCGAGATCCTTTTACAGGCTACCACACGACTTCCAAAGGGTTCAAAGTAGATTATCTTCCAGAACTCGAAGACTTTGACATTGACATTGTGATTTTGGATTCAACCGGAGAGTGGACAGAACTGCCAGGTGACCAGAAAGATAAATTCAGCTTAATAAAACGGTTTGAAAACAAAAATGATTGGGGAGAAATTTATATGAAAACAGGGAATTGAATACCTGTATCCATTGCCGTCGGATTAATCCGACGGTTTTAGGTTGCAGCAGTTTTTTAAGGCCGAACCACAAGCCAGGTGCAAGTGAACAATCTTTTTTCGGCCTTTCGGCAAATCAGTTTCTTAGAAATTTTGCCCAAATTGAGTTTTCAGCCATTTGGCCGATGCAAGTGATTGGCTTTGAACAATTGCAGTGAATCGGCCATCTGTTGTTCATTTTCTTTTTCCGTTGGATGAATCCAACGGCAATAAAAAGTCCCGGAAAGCAAGCTTTCCGGGACTTTTTTGATTATGATTTTCGAATTTTACTATGAATGAACGTAATTCAAATTTTCATCTAGCGGTGTCATTTTTGGCATCAATAAATGCACTAATCCCAAAATTATCAGGTACGATGCGCCGGCAACAAGGAATGCCCAGAAAAATCCTGTATTTCCTGCATTATCAAGCACCGACCCAAGAATGACATTGCTTATAATCCCAGCCAC
>JBBQPP010000658.1:0-2658 GCA_038217255.1 Bacteroidales bacterium
CCCTGTTTCTGACGTAACTATGGGAAACATTTTGGAAGTTGCCGAAATTAATCAGAAAAGCATTAAATTAAAACTCCCGGATGGCCGGACAGGTTTCACAGAACCTTCAACCTGGATTGATTTCGAGGAATTTAAAAATACAGTCCTTTGCGATTCCATTCAACTAAAAAAGTTGGCACAACAACTGATGGGCCGGCCTTATTTGTGGGGAGGTACTTCTGCGCGCGCCATGGATTGCAGCGGTTTTGTTAAAACAATTTATTTTATGAACGGGATAATCCTTGCACGCGATGCTTCCCTACAAATCAAACAAGGAGAAATGGTGGAGGTTGAAAAGGATTTTGGTAATTTACAAACCGGCGATTTGCTTTTTTTCGGACAAAAACAATCTGACAATCAACCTGCGAAAGTAACGCACGTTGCCCTTTCACTTGGTAATACTGAATTTATCCATGCATCTGGAAAAATTGAACGAAACAGTTTTGACCCGGAAAGCAGTATCTTTTCGGAATACAGAAAAAATAGTTTTGTTGGTGCAAAAAGAATTATTGGATTTGAAAACACAAATAATATTCAACCCATTCAAAACCACCCATGGTATTGAGTTCAAAGTTTAAAATTTAAAGTTCAGAGTTTAAAATCCAAAGTATTCAGTATCAAGTATCAAGTTCAAAGTAAAAAACGTGAATTTTAGTAAGTAAATAAGGGATTTTATGATGAATTTTAACAGGAGGAATTTTATAAAAAACACGACTCTTATAACGTTGGGCGGTATTGTTTTACCACAAATCAGCTATTCAAATATGAAAAAAGGAAATCTACCCAAAACGGGTCTAAAACTAAGTTTCGAACCGTATAATCTTCAGTTAAAACATGTATTTACGCTTGCCGGAAGTTCGCGCAGCACAACTCCTGTTATGCTTGTAAAACTTGAATTTGAAGGTTTTATAGGATATGGAGAAGCTTCAATGCCGCCATATTTGGGAGAATCGCATGAATCGGCAACAAAATTTTTATCGGCATTAGATCTGCAACAATTTACCGATCCATTCAGGATGGACGAAATCCTTGAATATGTTGATCAATCGGCTACCGCAAACACTGCAGCAAAAGCATCGGTTGACATTGCGCTTCATGATTTGGTGGGCAAAATATTGGGGCAGCCGTGGTTCAAAATCTGGGGTTTTTCGGCTGAAAATACTCCGGTTACTTCATTTACCATTGGGATTGATACACCGGAAGTTGTAAAACAAAAAGTGAAAGAGGCGGCAGGATTTAAAATACTAAAAGTAAAATTAGGCAGGGATACCGACAAGGAAATGATCGAATCCATTCGGGCTGTTTCTTCTGTCCCTCTTTGTGTTGATGTAAACCAGGGCTGGAAGGATAAAAAAGAAGCGCTTGACATGATTTTCTGGTTAAAAGAAAAAGGTATTGAATATGTTGAGCAACCCATGCCAAAAGATAGACCAGACGAAATTGCCTGGCTCACTCAAAATTCGCCGTTGCCAATTATTGCCGATGAAGCAGTTCAGCGACTTTCGGATGTTAAAAGTACACTTCGTGTTTATTCGGGTATCAATATAAAATTGATGAAATGCACAGGAATGCGTGAAGCGCACAAAATGATGACATTGGCGCACGCCAACAATATGAAAGTAATGATTGGTTGTATGACCGAAACCTCGTGTGCAATATCGGCAGCAGCGCAGCTTTCGCCGCTGGCAACCTGGGCAGATTTGGATGGAAACCTTTTAATCAGCAACGATCCATACAAAGGAGTAGAAATTGTGGACGGAAAAATTACGCTGAACAACTTGACTGGAATTGGAATTAGCATTCTTTAAGAATTTAAGGTAAACTAAAATTCAGGTTGATTTGTTTATAATTTCATGAAAACAGTTTTAGTGATATTAACAATGTGCTTCGTTATTGCAACGAACGCGCAAGAAAAAAACAAGGAGGGAAAAGTGGGAGAAAAAACTGAATACAGAAAGTTGACGGATTTTGAGAAATATGTAATTATCGACAAAGGTACTGAACGCCCGTTTACAGGGGAATATACCGATTTCAAAGGGAAAGGCACTTACACCTGCAAACGCTGTGGTGCTGAACTTTACAAGTCGAATGACAAATTTAAATCAGATTGCGGTTGGCCCAGTTTTGACGATGAAATAAAAGGTGCTGTTACCAAAACGTTAGATGCCGATGGACGGCGAACCGAAATAACTTGCAATAATTGCGGCGCTCATTTAGGCCATGTTTTTTATGGTGAACGTTTAACTGATAAAAATACACGACATTGTGTAAATTCCGTTTCGCTGCTTTTTGTACCCGATGAAAAGAAATAAAAAAGGAGGACAGTTTGTCCTCCTTTTTTATTTTTAATTGTTCTCTGTCTTTTCTTCTTTAACAGTTAACCCTTCAATAAAATAAACCAATTCAGCGGTTTCCTGCGATTCGGCAATAATTTTATGAGCATTTTCAGTAGCAGCATCTACCGTTTGTTCAGCATCTCCCTCTCCGTGTGCATTGCCCGGGTTGTGTGCATCCGCTTCGGTTTTAACTACCTTCAAAATACCTGCAATTTCAACTTCACTGCCCATTTGTTCCTGCGAAAAAGCGCCAATTTTTTCGCCAGCTTCAACGCGGATATTG
>JBBQPP010000659.1:0-2656 GCA_038217255.1 Bacteroidales bacterium
TGTAAGGGATTTTAACGCCATTAAAGTTTCTGCCGGAATTGATTTGTACCTGCGAATGGGAGAAACCGAAGAAGTAAAAGTTGTTGCCGATGGCAATATTATCGACAAAGTTATAACCGAAGTTAAAGACGGTACCCTGAAAATTTACATGAAACAAAATAACAGCTGGAATTGGGGAATAATTAAAGCCCGTAAAGTTTATGTAAGCGTAAAAGAATTGGAAAAGATAGATGCATCTTCGGGTTCTGATGTGAATTCGGAAAATACATTAACCGGAGAAAGCCTTGAAGTTAAAGCAAGCAGCGGCAGCGATGTCAATCTGGATATTCATTACAAAAACTTTTCGGTGGATACAAGTAGCGGCTCCGATGCACGGATCAGCGGCAAAACAAAGAATTTTAAAGCCGAAGCAAGTAGTGGTAGCGATATAAAAGCCCAGGATTTGTCAAGTGTAATTTGCAAAGTAAGCGTCAGCAGCGGCTCCGATGCAACTGTAAAGGTTTCTGATGAATTGCATGCAGTTGCCAGCAGTGGTGGCGATGTTCGTTATTATGGAAATCCGCAGGTGAAGGATATTAACGAATCGAGCGGAGGAGATGTGACACATAAATAAATTGATTAACAGAACAGCATGAAAGACGGAGTTTCCGTCTTTTTTATTTAACGTTATGCGAAAAATAGTTAATTATACTTTCAACTATTTGAAATAATGTAAATTTGCAATGTGGTTGTAATTTTTATTAATATGGATTTATTGATTTTACTATATCTGACTAATTTTATACGCACCCTCTTCATTATTGCGATAGTCTATTACGGAATACGCCTGTTTTCGAGATATATTTTGCCATTGCTTGTTGATAAAGGGTTAAAAAACATGCAGCAAAAGATGCAAAATCAGCAACGGCAAAACCAACGTTCAACACGTCCTCCGGGCGATGTTACAATTGAAGGCAACCCACAACACAGTAAAAGTAGCGGCCAAATTAAAGGCGAATACGTTGATTTTGAAGAAGTAGATTAATGTTCACCCCACAGCAAACCCCTAAAAAATCACAATTTCTTCCACAACAATCAAAACTATTCTATTTTTGCACCCATTAATTTGAAATTTATACAATGGCACAGGAAGATCTTTTCAAAAAATTGGTTTCACACTGCAAAGAATACGGTTACGTTTTTCAATCGAGCGAAATTTATGACGGACTTGGCGCCGTTTACGATTATGGGCAGTATGGTGTTGAGCTGAAAAACAACATTAAAAAATACTGGTGGGATAGCATGGTTTTGCTCCACGAAAATATAGTTGGGCTTGACTCTGCCATTTTTATGCACCCATCAATCTGGAAAGCTTCGGGCCATGTTGATGCTTTCAACGACCCACTAATCGATAACAAAGATTCGAAAAAACGTTACCGTGCGGATGTTTTGATAGAAGAGCAACTCGGTAAAATTGAAGATAAAATCAACAAAGAAGTTGACAAAGCTGCGAAGCGTTTTGGCGAGGCTTTCGATGAAAAACAGTATAGGGAAACCAACCAGCGTGTTCTCGACAACCAGAAAAAGTGGGACGACCTGCATAACCGTTTTGCTAAGGCGTTAAATGATGGAAATTTAGACGAACTGCGCCAGATAATTGTTGACGAAGAAATTGTATGTCCGGTTTCCGGGACACGAAACTGGACCGAGGTGCGCCAGTTTAACCTCATGTTTTCAACTGAAATGGGTTCAACTGCCGAAGGGGCACAGAAAATTTTCCTTCGCCCCGAAACTGCCCAAGGGATTTTTGTGAATTACATGAACGTGCAAAAAACAGGTCGAATGAAAATACCGTTTGGAATTGCACAGATTGGTAAAGCTTTCCGCAATGAAATTGTTGCACGCCAGTTTATTTTCCGTATGCGCGAATTCGAACAGATGGAAATGCAGTTTTTCGTAAAGCCCGGCACCGAACTCGACTGGTTCGAAACATGGAAAACAACCCGGATGAAATGGCATCGCGCGCTTGGTTTTGGCGACGAAAACTACCGCTTTCACGAACACGAAAAGCTGGCACACTACGCCAATGCCGCGGTTGACATTGAATTTAAATTCCCGTTTGGTTTTAAGGAAGTGGAAGGAATCCACTCCCGCACCGATTTTGACCTTTCGCAGCATGAAAAATTTTCAGGAAAAAAAATTCGCTATTTCGATCCCGAAATGAACGACTCGTATGTTCCGTTTGTAGTTGAAACGTCCATTGGCGTTGATCGCATGTTTTTGCAGGTAATCTCAGCCTCGTATTTTGAAGAGCAACTTGAAAATGACACACGTGTGGTACTTAAAATACCGCCAATGCTTGCGCCTGTTAAAATGGCGGTTATGCCGTTAATCAAAAAAGACGGAATGCCTGAAAAAGCCAGGGAAATTATAGACAATCTGAAATTCGATTTCAATTGCCAGTATGACGAAAAAGACTCAATTGGTAAACGCTATCGCCGGCAGGATGCAATTGGAACGCCATTTTGTGTAACTGTCGATCATCGAACTTTAGAGGATAATACAGTTACTATCCGCTACCGCGACACGATGGAACAGGATCGCGTTGCAATTGCCGATTTAGGAGGAATTATTGGGAAACAAGTGAGTTATAAAGAGTTGTTTGCGAAGTTGTAAA
>JBBQPP010000660.1:0-2653 GCA_038217255.1 Bacteroidales bacterium
TGGGTGCTGAAAAGGCCCGCGAGTCGGCTTCAAAAACACTTCAGGAAGTAAAGGAAGTGATTGGATTCAGAAAACTTTTTTAGTTTTACTATCATACCCCAAGAAGTATAGCCGGGCTGTTGTCCGGCTTTTTTTTGTTATTTTTAGCATTCAATTCTGAAACAACAATAAACTAAAACCAATGAAAAAATCAATGCTGATGTTAACATTTTTATTTCTGACGGTTGCATTATTTGCTAAACCCGACAAAATAAAAATTTTGATAATCGATGGTTACAGCAACCACGATTGGCGATACACAAGCGAAATATTAAATACACTTTTAGTTAATTCAGGCTTTTGTGAGGTTGATATTTCAACTGCACCAACCAACGATTCACCTAATTATAATAATTGGAATCCTGAATTCTCAAAATATGATGTTGTAGTTCAGAATGTAAACAGTTTGGGAAATGGAAATTCATGGCCACAAAAAGTTCAAAGGAATTTCGAAAACTACATGAAAAATGGTGGTGGGATGTTTGTTTTTCATTCGGCAAATAATTCGTTTCCGGAATGGATGGAATACAACAAAATGATAGGTCTGGGCTGGCGCAAAGCAGACCAGGGCGTTGCCATAGAAATTAAAAATGGCAAAATGGTGAAGATTCCTGTGGGTGAAGGAGAAAACACAAGCCACGGACCACGCGTTGATCTGCTTGTAAATGTTTTGAAAAATCATCCGATTAATGATGGATTTCCTTCAAAATGGCTTACGCCCGATATTGAATTATACACTTACGCCCGAGGACCGGCAGAAAATATGGAAGTTTTATCATACACGTTTGATGAAAAAACCAATAAAAACTGGCCTGTTGACTGGGTTATAAAATACGGGAAAGGCAGAGTTTACAATTCAACTTTTGGGCATTTGTGGAATGACACAAGAATGCCGCCAGGTATTCAGTGTGTTGGATTTCAAACTTCATTTTTAAGGGCAATCCAATGGTTGGCTGGTGAAAAAGTTACAGTTAAAGTACCCAAAAATTTTCCAACTGAAAATGAAATGTCTTTAAATCCTTTTGAATTGGTCTATTCCGAAAAAGAAGGTTGGGAAGATTTGTTCAATGGCAAAAACCTGGATGGCTGGGAAGTAAAATGTCTTCCAAAGGACCGCGACAAGGTTTTCTGGAAAGTAAAAGATGGTGTTATTGAGTGCAGTTCCATTGGACAACCCGACCACAACTATGTTTGGTTAATGAATGAAAAAAACTACGCAGATTTCGATTTGCATCTGAATTTCCAAATTTTCAAATCTTCTAAAGGGAACAGTGGTGTTCAGTTCCGCAGTAGGTTTGATGATTCGGATACCGCCCGGGCAGGTGGCTGGTTAAGTGGGCCACAGGCTGATATTCATCCGCCAACACCATTCCGTGCAGGATTGATTTATGATGAAACAGATGGTGTGAATCGGTGGATTTATCCTTCGATGCCGGACTGGAAAATCAGCGAAGCAGATGTCCCTAAATCCGCACTTCAAACCGAATTGGTTTATGCTGACGATGACCGGAATAACTGGAACACAATGGAAATCGTTTGCGAAGGAATGAAAATCAGGACTTTTGTTAACGGGAAGCTGGTTACCAATTTCGATGCCACAGGTATTCTTGATGATGCAGTTCATAAAGAAAAAAAAGCTGGTACTTCAGGACAGATTGCATTGCAGTTACATGCATCCGACGAGTTACTCATTCGTTATAAGGACATTAAAATCAAGTCATTCACAAATACTGCCGATAATTTTACATCCAATGCAATTAAGTCGTTACAGGAATGGTACAACCCAAATACCGGACTTTGGGAAACCACCGGCTGGTGGAATGCAGCAAATGCACTAACCGGAATTATCAGATATACGGCGCTTACCGGAGACAACACATATAAATCGGTTATCGAAAATACCTTCGCAAATACGAAGCGTTTTGTGGTGCCTTCACATGAAAATCAACCTGAACGGATAGTAGAAAATTACATCAATGAATATTACGATGATGAAGGCTGGTGGGCGCTGGCATGGGTAGAAGCTTACGATTTAACGGGCGAACAAAAATACCTTGAAATGGCAAAAACCATTTTCGAAGATATGAAAGGCGGCTGGGACGACCGTTGTGGTGGTGGGATTTTGTGGAAGAAAGGACTTTTATATAAATCGGCCATTTCAAACGAACTGTTCCTGCTTTTGGCAACCCGACTGGCTTTGCGCAATGAAAACCGCGGTTATTACCAAACCTGGGCAAACAAAGAATGGGACTGGTTTTCGAAAACCGGGATGATTAACGATTTGCCGCTTGTTCATGACGGTGTGAAAGAAGATTGCGTGGCGAAAGGACGGCATTATACTTACAATCAAGGCGTAATTTTGGCAGGGTTGGTTGATTTGTACAAACTTGATGGCAACCAGGAACACATTGATTTGGCAAGTAAAATTGCAACGGCTGCTATTAATAATATGTCAACACCGGAAGGGATTTTGAAAGGTCACCCGAAACAGGAAGATGGAGCTGATGGCGTACAGTTTAAAGGGATTTTTATGCGACATTTGGGGTATTTGTACAAGCAAACCAGGAATCCGGAGTTCAAAGATTTCCTTTTAAATAACGCACAATCAATCGAA
>JBBQPP010000661.1:0-2651 GCA_038217255.1 Bacteroidales bacterium
AATGGACAAAGTGAACCAGGTGCTGAAACTCTTTGGATACGAACTTGGAGCTGTTGAGTTGAACCGAAATAAATTGATAAATGAGGCAAGCTAAAATATACATGCACGAAAGTTGGGCGGGAACGCTGACTGAAGACGAAAATGGATATCACTTTGAATATCAAGCCGATTACTTAGAATCTGAACTTGCAGAACCAGTAAGTTTGACCATGCCTATTTCGAAAAAAAACTATTCAAGCAACGTGCTTTTTCCATTCTTTGACGGACTGATTCCCGAAGGCTGGTTGTTGGAAATTGCCGAAAAAAACTGGAAATTAAATCCGCGCGACAGGATGGGAATTTTACTGGCAACATGCCGAAATTGCATCGGTGCAGTTTCAGTCGAACCTTTTGAAAATATGCAATAAATGAAAAGATGTTTGTATTGTTATAATGAATTGAGTTTTGAAGATCTGGGTTCGGTATCCGGTGCGTTCGGTTTTCATTCTGCCTGCAGCAAATTTTTTTTTGGAACCAAGGTTCCGCCTGAACTTCCATACACAGAGAATGATTTGTTAAAACTTGCAGAACAGGTTGTAAAAAGCCAAAAGACAGTTACAGGTGTTCAACCAAAATTATCACTCGGAATTCAGAAAATGAAGGAAAATGAAATTCCCAGCCGATTTACAATTGTTGGATTATGGGGCGAATACATTTTGAAACCACAAACCAAAGATTATTCAAATCTTCCCGAAATAGAGGATTTGACAATGCACCTGGCAGAAATCGCAAAAATAAAAACTGTCCCACATTCATTAATTTTTTTGAAGTCGGGGCAATTGGTATACATAACAAAAAGAGTTGACCGGGAAAAGGATAGAAAACTGCACATAGAAGATATGTGCCAACTTACCGAAAGGCTCACAGAACACAAATACAGAGGTTCTTATGAACAAATTGCCAAAGCTATTTTAAAATATTCTGCCAATCCCGGATTTGATGCAATAAATTTTTATGAACAGGTTCTGTTTAGTTACTTGACCGGGAACAGCGACATGCACTTAAAAAACTTTTCGTTGCTAAAGGGCAAAAAAATGAGTTACAACCTTTGTCCAGCCTACGATTTGGTAGCTTCGCAACTTGTTGTTGAAGGGGATGATGAGGAACTTGCTTTAAATTTGAACGGAAAAAAGAAAAAACTGAAACGAACCGACTTTGAAACTGCCATGAAAAGTGCAGGAATTGGGTCAAAAACAGTAGAAAATATTTTTAACCGGTTTTCTAAATCAATACCCAAATGGCATGAATTTATTAAAATCAGCTTTGTACCTGATAAATTAAAAGTGGCGTATCATCAACTAATCGATTCAAAAACAAATCAAATCAAACTTTAAAAATCCAACCATGGACGGCAGAAACAGAAAAAACATAAACATTGGCGATGAAGTGGAAATAGTTCAAAAACACCACCAGCGTACAGGTGAATTAACAGATGGGATTGTAAAACGTATCCTCACTAATTCGCCCACCCACCCGCACGGCATTAAAGTAATGCTCGAAACCGGCGAAGTGGGGAGGGTGCAGCATATTTTGGAGGAGTGAAAGATACGGCAGAGGCGGAGGCAAAGGCAGAAGTAAGAAGAAAATCCTTAGCAACAAATCCCAAACTTCAACCAGATTATATATTCATATTGGTTACCCTCGATTAAAGATATTAAAGTATTAATATTAATTGGTTTTAATATTTATTTTTCATATCTTTTTTTCAGCTAAGAATATTCATTATGAGAACTTTATCTGTAATAGCTGTGATTCTCTTCATGGCACTTGCCTGCATTTCACAGGAGAACCAATCACTTTCGCCCATCATTTTTATTTACGATGCCAGTGGCTCCATGTGGGGACAAATTGAAGGGAAATCAAAAATGGAGATTGCATCAACGGTACTTTCGGATGCGATAAACAAACTTCCAGATAACCAGGGAATCGGGTTGGTAGCTTATGGGCACCGAACCGAAGGCGACTGCAAGGATGTAGAATTTCTGGCAGCGGTTGCAGCGGGAAACAAATCAAAAATCAATCAATCATTAAAGAAAATAAAGCCTTTGGGGAAAACGCCTCTCGCCTATTCTGCCACTTTGGTAATCGACAAATTGCGCCAATCGAAAATGAAATCTACCATCATTTTAATTACGGATGGCATTGAATCGTGTGACGGCAATATTTGCGATGTGATAAAAGCTGCAAAAGAAGAAGGTATCGATTTCAGGTTGCACATTGTAGGTTTTGGGTTGAAAGCAGGAGAAACAGAGCAGTTGCAATGCGCAGCCGAAGCAGGAGATGGAAAATACTTTGATGCCGCCGATGCCGGAAATTTAACCGAAGCATTATATGAAGCCACTAACGAAACTGTTGATGCCTTAGCCGACAATTTTTCGGTTTTTGTTGTAAAAAATGGGATAACTATCGATGCAATGGTGCAGTCGTTCAAAGCCGGTACAGCTACAAAATCAGACGCGGTCCGCACATATCAGGATACAGGTTTCATGCATCTTCCGGCAGGAAAATATGATTTTAAAGTTACTCCGTTGGAAAGCAGTAAAGTAAAACCAATCACAATCAGCAACGTTGAAAGCTTTGACGACAAAATATCCCACAAAACAATAAGTTTT
>JBBQPP010000662.1:0-2649 GCA_038217255.1 Bacteroidales bacterium
CCAAATAAATAACATTTAAATTTTAAAATCATGTCAAATCCATTTGAAGTAAAAGTGAATGATTTTATGGCAAAACTGATTGCCAGAAATCCAAATGAACTTGAATTCCACCAAGCTGTCCAGGAAGTTGTTGAGTCGGTAATGCCATATATCGAGCAAAATCCAATTTACAAACAAGCGAAAATCCTGGAAAGGGTGTCTGAGCCAGAAAGAATTATCATGTTCCGCGTTCCATGGCAGGATGATAAAGGCGAAATCCATATCAACAAGGGATACCGAATTGAGATGAGCAGTGTTATTGGCCCATACAAAGGCGGCTTGCGTTTCCACCCAACTGTAAATCTTGGTGTCCTGAAATTCCTTGCGTTTGAACAGGTTTTCAAAAACAGCCTCACTACTTTGCCCATGGGCGGTGGGAAAGGTGGTTCCGATTTCGACCCGAAAGGAAAATCAAATAACGAAGTAATGCGTTTCTGCCAGAGTTTTATGACTGAGTTGCAACGGCATATTGGTCCAAATACCGACGTTCCGGCAGGAGATATTGGCGTGGGTGGCCGTGAAATCGGTTACATGTTTGGCCAGTATAAAAGGTTGCGTAACGAATTTACAGGTGTGCTTACCGGAAAAGGAATCGAATGGGGCGGAAGTTTGATACGCCCGGAAGCAACGGGTTATGGTACAGTTTATTTTGCCGAACAGATGCTGAAAATGCGCAACATGGATATGAAAGGAAAAACAGTTACAGTTTCGGGATCGGGAAATGTGGCGCAGTATGCAGTTGAAAAAGTAAATATGTTGGGAGGAAAAGTAATTACACTTTCTGATTCGAACGGATATATTTATGATGCCGATGGGATTGATGAGGAAAAACTGGCTTTCGTGCTCGACCTGAAAAACGTAAAACGCGGCCGTATCCAAGACTATTGCGAAACCTATAAAAATGCAAAATATTACGAAGGTCAGCGACCTTGGGGCGTAAAATGCGATATTGCCCTGCCGTGTGCAACCCAAAACGAAATCAATGAACAGGATGCGCGTACACTTGTTGAAAACGGGTGTTACCTGGTAGCCGAAGGCGCCAATATGCCATCGACACCGGAGGCTGTTGAAGTTTTCCTGAAAGCAAAAATATTATATGCTCCCGGAAAAGCTTCCAATGCCGGTGGTGTTGCTACTTCGGGACTTGAAATGACGCAAAATTCAATGCGCCTGCCCTGGACACGTGAAGAGGTGGATGCCCGCCTGCAACAGATTATGTGTGACATTCACAGCACCTGCGTTAAATATGGCGATGAAGGCGACTATATCAACTATGTAAAAGGTGCCAATATTGGCGGATTTATAAAAGTTGCCGATGCAATGATTGCGCAAGGTTTGGTGTAATCTCAATTCGGATTTACAATAATATTTACAAAAGCCCTGCCCGGTTTATTCCGGGCGGGGCTTTATGATTATTATTTGATGATTGATAAATTGACCATACCGTCCCGTGCATACCGTGAAACCGATGACCGAAGCAATCTCACTTTCTTAATTTCCCCTCCTTTTCTACCAAGGAGAGTTTATCCCGACTTTCCGGAGTAGTGCGAAGGAATGTGGGTTGAAAGGGGTGGTTAAAAAGCAGGAAACATGTAACTGGAAAAGACAAATTTTCAATATTGAATGTAGGAATAAGAAGACCGAAGACGGAAGAAGAACGCGTATAGCGCCCGCCTGACCAATCGGGCAGGGTTTCCAAACCACGATTGAAGAACGTAAAAATAACCAGTCAGAGTTCAAATTACACTCCCGCTAAATAATAATTCTTTGTCTTGATACTATAAATCTTGATACTTGATACGCGTCATCCTGATACCAAACACAAATTCCAACCTACAACCAACATAAATTTTCCCAATAAAAACTATTCTTATTCCCAGAGTGTTATTTTTGTAAAATATTAAAACTGAAAATGAAGTATTTCCTATTCATCATATTTTTCTTTTATACAGTTGCTGGCGTTGTTGGACAAAACGTGCAGAACCAGATTCAAATACAATCGAACTTAGCTTTTCAGTATTATAATGCACGGGATTTTGAAAAAGCCGAACCTTTGTTGTATAAGGTTTATGAATTGACAAAAAACACTACCTATTTTAAATACTATCTGGATTGCTTGATTCAATTGGAAAAATATGACGAGGCCGTGCAAAAAATCCAGTCCGAATTAAAGAAACAAAAACCTGAAAGACCTGAATTTTATGTGCATTGGGGATACATTTTAAAAGCGCAGAAAAAGGTTGATGAGGCGAAACAAAAATATGAAAAGGCAATTGAAATAGTGCCTGCCAACCGGAATGAATATGCAATGCTGGCAAACGCTTTTTTGCAATGGCAGGAGTATGAATACGCCAAACAAACCTATTTGAAAGGGGAAACAATTATGGGCATCGGTGTTTTTGATTACGAACTTGCCCGTGTTTACAGCTATTTGCGCGACTATGACAATATGATGGAAAAGTATTTGGACATGGTGAAAGTGGATGAAAAACAGCTTCCCCGTGTGCAAAGTGGTTTGTCATCGTCCATGCGGCTTGATATTGACGACGAAATGCTTGATACTTTCAGGGAGCAGGTGTTAAAACGTATCCAGGCAAATCCCGAAGTGAT
>JBBQPP010000663.1:0-2637 GCA_038217255.1 Bacteroidales bacterium
AAAGAGCAAGCCTGGATTGGTTTAATGGCAAATAGGAAAGATGAAAAATTCGGCCAAATATTAAATTGTTTGGACGAGTTCAACAAAATAAGCGTTGAATTGGCACCCTGTTTAGGTGCAATTTCAGAAAAGAGGCAGTACAATAAAAAAGGCGGGGAAAAGAAAAGCAACTTTTACAACACCGAGGTTTTTATTGAAACTGCTATACAAAAAGCCGCAAGTTTGGAATACCGTCTGCAATTAATGTTTGGGTTTTCGAGCAAAATGATAAAGGAAAATTTTGATATTACGGAAGGTTACGAACCCAAAATCGTATTTGCAATCGGTAAAAATAAATTCAAAAACAATTTAACCAACAAGGATGGTTTACCGCAACAAATCGACAAGTATATTAAACAAAACAATTAAACCCGATGAAGTTCGGTTAGATGAACTGCAGCGATTAGAAAATACCGGTAACTCATCGGATGCAACTGTATTTTATGCCCTACAAACAAACACTGGCATAAAAGGTTGTTTGGTTAATGTTTATAAAGTAAATGAGTCACAGGAAATCTCCGAATTTATGAATCTTGTCCAATAATATGGCATGCGACAACACTCCGAAGGGATAAAACCTGGAGGATCTACATAATTCAGAAATTATATTGTTAAATTAAAAATTAAAAATTATGAGTGCAACAAGCGACAAAATCAGCGGAAACTGGAATGTCATCAAAGGTAAATTGAAGCAGAAGTATGGCGAACTTACAGATGACGATTTAAAGTACGTTGAAGGAAAAGAAGATGAACTTTATGGCAGGATCGAAAAAAAAACCGGTAAGGCCAAATCGGATGTAAAAAAGTTCATCGACGAAATGTAACGATCTGCCATTTAATTATAGCAGAGAGCAAGTTGACATTACTGGATTATTCAGAAAATATTAAGTATAAAGCATTAAAAAATTGAAGAAATTCAAAAAGGTCAACATTAAAAGAATGTCCGTAACCTGAATTATACAATGGTTACGGGCATTTTTTTTTATAACTGGAACATGCGTAAGGCAATAACTGATTAATGAACAAACATTATGGCACCCAATGACCTGCCATCCTTGCTGCATTACACCAACGACAGTAATCCGGGTTTCCACCACAAAACGGCAGGTAAAATACAGCTCTACCTGGATGACAACGGGATGGAGGTGAAATCTAAAAATTTAATGAAACGGATAAATGATGTGATAATAGCTGCCGTATTGTGCAGTTTTATTGGTGGTGAACGCGAAAAATCCGATAAACCGGCCGGGCTCCGAACAAATATGATCATGGGAAGTATTGCCGGATTTTGATGCGGCAACAGCAAAAATCACGATTGGTTTTTCCATAATAACTTCTCCTGAAACTACCCCTGTAACAGTGCTTTCCAATGCACCGATAAATTGATTTTTCCAACTTCAACAAAAGGCACCGGTATGCTGTTGCCTGTTTTCAAAATATCAAGTTGATTGTTTACATAATGACAGTTAAATGGATTTAATTTAAACCATCAAAAAATACGTTGAAATTTTTGTGTGTAAAAAATTCTACAATTTCTGTGGAAATAAATCATCTCAACAACTTAAAATGTTACTCACTAATGTTCATTGAAATACAATAATATATTGATACATACCACATTGATTTTTTTTTGAAATATGGCATAGTTTTTCGATTTAAATTCGAAATAAAAAATTAAAATGAAAACTAAAAAATTGGCAGGAATGGGATCCTTGCCACACAATAATGGTGTGGCTTTCCGGGTATGGGCACCAAATGCAAACAAAATTTTTGTTGCAGGAACATTTAACGATTGGAAGGAAGATGAATTTGAACTCGCCTCAGAAGAAAATGGTTTTTGGTATGGAGATATCGAAAATGCCAAAATTGGAGATGAATATAAATATGTAATTTGGAACGGCAAAATGAAATTGTTGAAGAACGATCCGTATTCAAAAGAACTTACAAACTCAGCGGGTAACACTATTGTATCTGACCCAAGTTTTAAGTGGGATGATAACGATTATAAAATGCCCCCGTGGAACGAATTGGTAATTTACGAAATTCACGTAGGTACTTTCAATTCGCCGCAGCAAAACATGCCGGGAAACCTCAAATCTGTCACTAAAAAAATTCAATATCTCAAGGATTTGGGCATAAATGCCATAGAACTGATGCCGATCATGGAATTTCCAGGCGATTACTCGTGGGGATATAACACAAGTTACCCGTTTTCAGTTGAAAGTAGTTATGGTAAACCGGCTGATTTAAAAAAATTGGTGAACGAAGCACACAAAGCCGGAATTGCCGTAATTCTTGATGTTGTTTACAACCATTTTGGCCCTGACGACATGGACATTTGGCGTTTCGATGGTTGGTATGAAAATGAAAAAGGCGGAATCTATTTTTACAACGATTGGCGCGCGGAAACTCCTTGGGGAGATACCAGACCCGATTATAGCAAGGATGAAGTTAAACAACACTGAAGTTTACCATGTCAACAACAACGAAAAAATTATTGCTTTCCACCGCTGGTATAATGGCGGGCCAAAAGACAGCACAATAGTGGTTGTCAATTTCAGGAATGAAACCTTTGAGAATTATGTAATTGGAATACCA
>JBBQPP010000664.1:0-2635 GCA_038217255.1 Bacteroidales bacterium
GTTTCATCCTTTTTATGGGGACCATTGCCGTTTCTGCACAACAGAGCAACGATGCCACAGCCGAAAATTCAACCAAATCAAAAGTAACTTTTGCCGAAACTCAAAAAACAGGCGAAGTTAAAGCCTACTATTTTCATGGGAATGTTCGTTGCGTAACATGTGAGGCAGTTGAAAAAGTTTCGAAAGAGGCGATCAAAGAATACTATGGCGACAAAGTAAGTTTTGAATCCATTAACAGGGAAGAAGAAAAAAACAAAACATTAGTGGCAAAATACAAAGTTAGCGGAACAGCACTTTTAATCGACAACGGAGAAAAAACGGTTAACCTTACCAATGATGCGTTTTTAAATGCCCGCACCAAACCTGAAAAATTGAAAAGCAAATTGAAATCGACCATTGATTCGATGATGTAGGCATGGAGGTATTACAAAATTTTCTGGAAACGTCGCAGTTTCCAATATTCACGGCATTTATTTTGGGGCTGATGACCGCAATCAGCCCCTGCCCTCTGGCAACCAACATTACAGCAATTGGTTTTATCAGCAAAGACATTGAAAGCCAACGAAAAGTATTTATTAACGGCTTGGTTTATACTTTGGGTCGGGCAATTTCATATACAACTATCGGTTTACTTTTCTTTTTTGGAGCAAGTCAGTTCGAATTTGCAGGGTTCTTTCAGGAGTGGGGCGAAAAATTATTGGGTCCGCTTTTAATCATCATCGGCTTATTTATGCTTGGAGTTTTAAAACTCAAAATCCCAGGCATAGGTTCGTTAAGCGAAAAAATGGAGAACAAAAAGAACAGTGGATTTTGGGGCGTACTTTTACTGGGCATTGTTTTCGCCCTGGCATTTTGCCCGTACAGCGGTGTACTTTATTTCGGAATGCTCATACCCATGACAATCAGCAGCGCAAGTGGTTTGTATTTACCCCTGTTTTTTGCCATTGCCACCGGAATACCCGTGATAATTTTTGCATGGCTCATTGCATTTAGCATAGGGTCAATCGGCAATGTTTACAACAAACTAAAAACCTTTGAACTGTGGTTCAGACGAGTAGTTGCAATCGTATTTATTATTGTTGGGCTGTATTATATTATTACGATTTTTTTCTAAAAAATTTGCATTGTCCGTTCGTCATTTAACGAACAATAAAAAGAATAAATAATGGATAAGTTTAACATTCTACTAAAAAACAGGAACAAAGCAAAGAATGTTGACGTTGCTCTTAAAAACCCTAACGAAGTATATCAGGGTAATAATAACAATGTACGATTAGTAACTTCTATCGCGATTATTTTACCGCTTTTGATTGTGCTATACCATTATTTGCCTGGTCTGGTTGATACTTTCACTTTTGATTTATTAAAACTCAATCCTGAATCTCACTTAGGCGTAGCAGTCAATTTCTTCTTTTACGATACAATAAAAATCTTAATCCTACTATTCCTAATCAGCAGTTTGATGGGCTTGGTTAATGCCTATTTTCCTGTTGACCGATTACGTATTTATCTGACAACAAAAAAAATGTATGGTCTGGAATATTTCTTCGCATCGTTTTTCGGGGCAGTAACACCTTTCTGTTCGTGTTCATCCATACCTTTATTTATCGGTTTTGTAAACGGTGGAATTCCCCTAGGCGTAACCTTTTCTTTTCTTATTACTTCGCCATTGGTAAATGAAGTTGCGGTTGCCATGTTTCTCGGTTTATTCGGGATTAAAGCAACATTGATTTATGCAGTGAGCGGAATTTTGATGGGTACTATCGGCGGTTTTGTGCTGGGAAAATTAAAACTTGATCGTTACCTCAGCGATTGGGTACAGCAAATCCAGTCCAGCTCACAGCAGGTTTCACAGCAATGGGAATCGGAAAAAACACCTTTTATTGAACGCTTGCCTGGAATAATTAAGGAAGGTTGGGATATTGTTCGCAAAGTACTTTTGTATGTAATTATTGGTATTGCTATTGGCGCTGCCATGCATGGTTTTGTTCCCGAAAACTTTTTTACCGAATATTTATCGGCCGATAAATGGTATGCTGTTCCATTGGCAGTAATATTTGCCGTGCCCATGTATGCCAACGCGGCAGGAATTGTTCCCGTTATTCAGGTTTTTGTTGCCAAAGGTGTACCACTGGGCACTGCCATTGCTTTTATGATGGCCGTGGTTGGTCTTTCGTTGCCCGAAGCAACTTTGCTCAAAAAAGTGATGAAATGGAAACTTATCGGAATTTTCTTCGGCACAATCTCAGTATTTATAATCTTACTGGGTTATTTATTTAATTGGATACTATAAAAATCAAAAATTATGAAAACAAAATCACTCGGTTTTATTGGTGGCGGAAGAATTACTAAAATTTTTCTGCAAGCGTTGACAAACAAACAAATTGAACTGTCATCAGTTCTGGTTTGCGATACAAATTCCAAAGTACTGAACACACTCAAAATGCAATTTCCTAAAATTCAACTGACTGATTCGTGCGAATTGGCGGCAGCTCAGGAAATTGTTTTTATCGCCCTGCACCCGCCTGTTATTATGGAAACATTGGAACAAATGAAAGCATCGGTTTCCGAAAAAACACAAGTTGTTTCATTTGCCCCAAAAATCAGTATCGAAAAAATGGCATCAAAACTGGCG
>JBBQPP010000665.1:0-2633 GCA_038217255.1 Bacteroidales bacterium
CCCTAATCCAACTGCTGCCCTGGCTGCATATTCTGCAGCTGTGCTTGTTCCTATAATCACAAGTTCGGCAGGAGTTACTCCGGTAACTTCACCAAAAAGCACCCCTTTTCCGTTTCGCGATTTACTTAAATATTCGCTGGCAATTGTGATTGATGTCACCCCAGCAATCTGGCTCATTTGATGCACGAAAGGCATAAAACCTTCTTCATTTTCAAGGTATTCAAAGGCAATTGCAGTTACCTTTTTCTGCATCATTTTCTGAATTGACTCAGTACAATGTGCATGAGGTTGCATACTTGAAATAATCACCTGATTTCCGCGGAGTTTATCAATTTCTTCACTGTTAAACGGCGAAATTCGAAGGATTATGTCGCATTGAAATATTTCGGAGCTGGTTTCCACAATTACCGCTCCCATATCGCGGTACGCTTTGTCCGAATAGCTGGCTGATTTTCCGGCGTTGGTTTCTATTAAAATTTCATGACCATAAGACACAAGCAAATCAACTGCCTGCGGTGTAAGCGGAACACGGTATTCAACTTTTGAAAAATCTGACGGTATGCCGATTTTAATTTTCTGTCCCCTCTTTTTTACTTCCAGCATCTCCTCCTGCGGCATGAGCATGGTTTTCGAAATCAGGTGGGTTTCCTTTGATTTTTCTTTTGACGTCATTTTTACCGGATGATTTAATATAGGTTTTATATCGTTTTAAACGGAGTACAAGTTACATTCAATAGTGGAATTTTCAAAATGAATAAAAAAGCTTTCAAACTATTTCTGCTGATATGTTTCGGGAGCCATCTTTCATAACTTCTATTTTTACTTTCACAATATTTTCGGGAAGCAGCGGTTCAATCATTTCAGGCCATTCAATTAAACAGTAATTTCCACTATACAAATAGTCTTCATAACCCAAATCAAAGGCTTCTTCAATATCTTTTATCCGATAAAAATCGAAATGGAAAATAGATTTTTGCTGATCTGTTTTATATTCATTTATCAATGCGAAAGTTGGGCTTGTTACATTGTCATCGGATCCCAGCATTTTACAAACCGATTGGATAAATGTGGTTTTGCCTGCCCCCATTTTACCATAAAATGCAAAAATACGATGATCAGAAAATTGTTTTATTAGTTTTTCAGCAACCGTATGAAATGCTTTTAATTGAACTGCTTTTTCAGAAAACATCTCTCATTAATTTTTGCAATAATACAAAATGGCAACCATTTTATTTGGGGTGTTAATGAAATATAATATGAATAAATTATCAAATGGCTGATTTTTATACCTGTTTCTTTCAGTAAAAAGTATTATTTTTGAACGAAACTTAAATAATTTTAGAAATGAAAATACCGGCAGATTTAAAATACACGCAAGATCACGAATGGGTTCGCGTAGAGGGAGAAACAGCTACAATTGGTGTAACCGATTTTGCACAAGGTGAGTTGGGCGACGTGGTTTTTGTTGAAATTGAAACTGAAGGCGAACACCTTGGAAAAGGCGATACTTTTGGTACAGTGGAAGCAGTGAAAACGGTATCAGATTTATTTATGCCGGTTGGCGGCCAGGTTACTGAAGTAAATCCCGCCCTTGCCGATGAACCTGAACTGGTAAATAAAGAACCTTACCTTGGCGGATGGATGATTAAAGTTAAAATGATCGAACCTTCAGAACTTGATGAACTTTTATCGGCTGAACAATACAAAAAAATGATTGAAGCATAATCGTTTCTATTTTAAGATATTGAAGTAGCACCGCGGTTTTGTGGTGCTATTTTTTGCATAAAAAACCAGAACCGTTGTCAGTTCTGGTTTTTCTTTACCCAAATTTTTGAGAATAATGCGTTTTTTAATTCAACCCACTCCTCTCCAACAACGCATCAACCGAAGGTTCCTGGCCACGGAAACGTTTATACAAAATCATTGGATGTTCAGTGCCGCCTTTTTCGAGAATATTTTGGCGGAAAGATTTGGCAACTTCTTTGTTGAACAAACCTTTTTCTTTGAAAACGCTAAAAGCATCGGCATCAAGTACTTCAGCCCATTTGTAGCTGTAATATCCTGCCGCGTAACCACCAGCAAAAAGGTGTCCAAACTGAGAGCTCATGCAAACTTCAGGAATGATTGGAAAGATGCGGGTTTTTGCCCAGGCATTTTCTTCAAAATCCTTCACATTTCCATCAAAAGGCTTTTCGAGGGTGTGCCACGCCATATCCAGGTAACCAAAACTCAATTGGCGGATGGATAAATATCCAGCTAAATAATTCTGCGAATCGACAATTTTTTTCACAAGCGCCGCAGGAATTTTTTCCCCTGTTTTGTAATGGACAGCAAAACGGTCGAGGAAATCTTTTTCAACCGCCCAGTTTTCCATAATTTGCGATGGCAACTCAACAAAATCACGGTAAACGCTGGTTCCAGACAAACTTGAATAGGTTGAATTTGCAAGCATTCCGTGCAGGGCGTGGCCAAATTCGTGCATTAAAGTTTCTACTTCATCAAAAGTTAAAAGGGCAGGTTTTGTTTCGGTGGGGCGGGTAAAATTCATGACAATGGTAATTTGCGGGCGCGAATCAACACCGTTATCTTTCCACTGACTTTTGAAATCATTCATCCAGGCGCCTCCCTGTTTT
>JBBQPP010000666.1:0-2631 GCA_038217255.1 Bacteroidales bacterium
AACAGGATTGCCGTGTTGAGGTGTTTTCCTTTATAACTGGTAAACGACTTTTGTTCTAAAAAAACCTTTGCCCACTGCAATGCCACTTTATAATAACTAAACAAACGGTTTTGACTTTGCAGTGTTTGCAAGTCTTTATCAAGGTTATTGCAGGTTTTTACATCATCGAACAATTGCAAAAAATTGATGATTTGGCTGATGTTTTTTGTCGATTTGCTTTTGCATTTTAAATAAACCAGGGCGGTCTTTAAAATGCGGTTTTGCGGAATATCGGCTTTAAACTCATCGAATTGCACAAAAAAACGCTCGCGATGAACGAGGTTTTGCTTTAGGTTTTCATGAAAAACAAGCCGCCCTTTTAAGAACAACTGATTTTCCTCAACCGAAGTGTAGAAATGTTTGATTCCGCGGTTCAGCAAAATCTCCATTTCTTTCAGAAACACCGAAATAAAAATTTCCAGAATGGGCATTCGGCTGGCTTTTAAATGCGCCTGATCGATACTTTTGAACGGCGCATTACGCAGCGAACGCAGCATTTTCAGTAAAATCAACTTGCTCTCTTTTATTTTTTCGCTGTCGTTGTATGTTGAAGGTTGGTATATTTTGGGTAAAATTTCGATTACCGTTCCTTGCCGCGTTTCAACGACACCAACAAAGTTTTTTACCCGGATGAAATCTTTGCCTTTTTTACGGTGAAGCGAAAAAGCTTGCTCCACCTCGGAGTTGGGATCATTATTTTCGGCCACAAAATTTTTAAGGCTATCGAATGATTTATCCTCTAAAAAGATTGAATCGAACCGTTCCTGTTTTTCTTCGTGAAGAAATTCTTTGGCGTTCCAAATCGTACCAAACTCGCATATTTGTTTGCTGGCAGCCATTTACGATTGAACTGTTTTTTCAGGTTTTTGGTAGATGTGTATAAAGGCTTCTACTGAAATCTGATTATAATTTTCACATTTCAACGCTTCATTTACGGTGTAAATCCTTTCGTCTTCGTACTCTTCCACATCGCATCCAAACAGTTTTTTCTCCTCTTCGACGGTGTAGTATTTTTTAATTCGAACTAATTTTTCGTCTTCCGTCTTCCCCCATTGGTTGTTGTCGCCCAACGTTAGTTGGATTTTCTCCCAGTCGTTATAAAAATATTCTTGCAACAGCGGTATTATTTTATTTCTGAAAGTCCTGCAAACATCGTTTTTACTGGTCGCTTTAATAAAATACGAATGTCCGATGGTATGATCTCGGTCGAGCAAGAACTCGATGCGCTCGTTTATTTTGTTGAGCAAAAGTCGCAGGTTGATTCCCTCAACATTTTCGGAAAGCAAACTTGAATCGGGCATCATTTCGTGAAAATGAAAGCGGCGACGCAATGCCGTGTCAAGGAGTGCGATGCTGCGGTCGGCTGTATTCATTGTGCCAACGATGTACAAATTTGGCGGCACCGAAAATTTGGTTTTTGAGTAGGGCAATGTTACTTCTAATTCATTTTCTTCGCCTTGCCGTTTGTCGGTTTCGATTAAAGTAATCAGTTCGCCAAAAATCTTTGAAATATTGCCACGATTGATTTCATCGATAAAAATGGCGTAAGGATTTTGGCTGTCTTTTCGGGCTTTTTCAGCAGTCTTAACAAATATGCCCTGTTCAATTTTGTATTTCAATTCCTCTTCTTCCCGAAAATCAGGACGAATCCCCTCGATGAATTCCTCGTAACCATAGGATTGATGAAAAGTTATCATTTCGAACCGTGTTGTATTGCTTAAGTCGGGTGTATAATTTTTCCACTGCTCCCATTTTTCCACCAAATCTGGCAAAGTTTCCTTTGTGAGTTCCTTATCAATTTCCCAAGTTGAATTTTTATCCTTCCAGAAAATCTGGATTTCATTGCGCTTTGCCGTATTTACGTTGGGACAGTCTTGTTTTGTTAGGTTTTGCAACCAATACCAGATTGTGTTTTGTGGCTTGCTATTTTTCGACTGGCTGATCTTTTCTGCCATTAATGGATGTTCCGCTAATTTACCCACTTTGCATTTTTCAAGTTCGAACATGCAAATGGTAATTACTTCCCACCAAACCAGTTCGTTCACCAATTCATAAGTAAAAATTTCCTTCGATTTTCCTGCGGATGTTTCAGTAAAAAGATTGACATATTTATTGGTCAATTCGTAGGTTTTACCCGTTCCAGGAGGGCCGTAAAGAATGAGGTTTTGCGGGATATTAATTAGATTCATTGGTTTTTTGTTTTGTTTGTTTTCATTTTCAGATTTAGCATTGGAAAAAGCAATTTGAATGATTTTCTCACGGTAGCTTTTATCGAATGCGGCTTTTCGGTATGAGGAATTGTCGTGGCGTATGAAGTTAGAAATATTGAATCGTTTCAATTCATTAGAAACCGATTCAAACCAAAGCTTTTTCAATGATTCGTCAAAATCATTGTGAATTGAAAACACCGACCAAAGCGGTGGCTCTTCTTCGTTGTTAAACTTGTCAAAAGAGCTGTTTTTGAGGTAATTGGATAAACGACTAATTTGATGCTTTTCTCTGCTTGGCAAAATTAAATTGTACTCTTCCTTGCCAGTCACCAACACATAACGATGACTAATTGTAACTGGCAAAATATTTTTCCCCTGTGGA
>JBBQPP010000667.1:0-2631 GCA_038217255.1 Bacteroidales bacterium
GTAGAAGCACCTTCTTTACCGGTAAAAAGAATTTGTGACTGCAAAACATCTGAAAATACTTGTCAACAGAAATTAAAAAGCTCCCATTTACGAACGGGAGCTTTTTTATTTATCCACCGGAAAAGGTTGGTGTTTTGGAATCTCGTACGGATTTTCCTTAATATTCTGAAGCAGGACTTCCACTCCTTTCATGAGTTGGGTATCGTAACCTTTTGACAGTTCCAGTGAGTTTTGCTCAAGAATTATATCGGGTTCAACACCTTCGTTTTCTACCACCCACTCTCCCTTGTCGTTGTAAATACGATAATCGGGTGCAGTAAGGCCGCTACCGTCAAGCAAGTCTATGAACATGGAAACGCCAACCAGTCCTCCCCATGTCCGGGTTCCAATGATTGGGCCCATTTTATTCCATCTGAATTCATAAGGCAATTCGTCGCCCCCTGATCCTGCATAACGATTGGTAAGACAAACCATTTGAGCAGTTACCGACAAAAACGGAATGGGCTGGTCGGCCGAGTATCTCCGGGTCCAGTAACCATGAGGTTTTTTCAATAAACGTTGAAAGAATATTTCCGGATCAAGACCACCCCCATTAAAACGCCCGTCGATTATTAACCCCTTTTTCTTTGTCTGGGAATAAAAGTATTTCGGGAAATCAGTTGCAGAACCTTCATAAGTATCGGGGAAATAAATATACCCGATTTGCCCGTTTGATGCTTTATCAACTTCTTTACGGTTTGACTCCAGCCAGTCGGCATAACGCAATCCCGATTCGCTTGAAAGTGGAGAAACTGTTACTTCATGTGCTCCGTCAGTTGTTGGTTTTTCGTTTATCAGCAGTACAACTTGTTTACCAGCCAAATCAACGAAATAGCTGTAAATATTTTTATCGGCTGTAACTTTTTTGCCGTTTACCGCTAAAAGATAATCAGTCTCTTTTATGTCAACCCCTGGTTTTGCAAGCGGCGCATAAATTTTACGTGACCAGTCGTTTTCGCGGAATATTTTTTTAAACTGATACAGGTTATTTTTGGTGTCGGTTTGCCAGTCAGTACCCAGCATACCAATATTAATGGCATCGGCTTTCCGTTCGTTTCTGCCTCCGTAAACATAAGTGTGTGAAGTGTTTAATTCACCAATCAGTTCACCAATCAGAAATTCCACATCTTGTCTGCAGGTTGCATTCTCAACCAGGTTACCATATTTTGTTTTCATGGCATCCCAGTCAATTCCATGCATATTTTTTTCATAATAGAAATCCCGTTCCATCCTCCAGGCTTCATTAAAAACGGCTTTCCATTCCTTTTTGGGATCAATATTCATTTTTAAACCCGAAAGTGCGAGAGGTGAGCCTTTGCTGTTTTCTTCATCAGAAGATACAATGCCAGGTTTCCCATCTTTCAAATAAATAACAGAGGAGCCGTCAAAAGATATTTTAAATCCATCAATGCCCTCAATTACAGTTTTTTCCTTTTTTGTTCCGAATGCATAGGAATAAAGGTTTCTTGGGCCCATTGCCCGGTAATCCATTTTATTAAAATCGCCTTCATCGCTGTTGAGATAAAACAAGTGGGTTTTATTTACTACGAGATCGCGGTAATTTGCTGGCTGAAGCGGTAAAACCTCGCAACGATCAGCCAATCCTTCAAAATCTATTCTGAAAGTAGAATCAGTTTTACTTTTTTCCAAATCAGGAGTTTCCGAATCATTTTTGAATGGAATTATTGAGGTGCCATCCTTTTTGAGATTTAACGAAACAATAACTGCAATGTTTTTGTAAACCATTTCCCATTCCATATCACAAAAAGTCGGGTCAAAACTCCGGTTCGAAACAAAAAGCAAATGTTCTCCGTCGGGTGTAAAAACCGGGTTAAAATCGTAAAAAAGGCCATTACTTACAGAATGGATAGTTTTAGATTCCAGCGAATAAATATATACCTGGTAAACCTGGTCTTTGTTCATTTTCGAATAGGCTAAAAATTTACTGTCAGGTGACCATTTATAATCATAAATAGGTTTATTATCGAGTGAAATATCCACATTTTCATACTCGGCATGATCTGCTTCGGTGATTGTTTTCGACGATACATCCAAAACATAAAAGCGTAAAGTTTGGTCGGCAAAAGCAATTTTTTTGCTGTCGGGCGACCATCGCAAAGTATGCCGGTAACCATCCTTGTAAGAGGTAAGTTTTATGGCCTCCTCATTTCCCTCCGGCGATTGCAGATAAATTTCGTATTCGCCGCTTTTATCAGAAAGGTAGGCGACAGTTTTACCATCAGGAGACCACACAGCATCTTTGTCCCTTGCACTGCTATTGTTGCTCAGATTGTAACTGATTCCTTCGGTTTTTGGGATTGAAAACACCTCGCCACGTGCCACAATCAGGGCTCTTTTCCCCGTTGGTGAAATGTCAAATCCCTGTATTTTATCGCTTACATCTGCCAGGTATGGACGGGTTTCCGGAGCATCGGGATTAATATTGATTTCAATTTTGTGCGTTTGTTTTGTTTGGGTATCAAGCATCCAGAGTTCTCCTCCAAGCTCATATACAATTTTTCCGGTACCGGCTGAAGGACGTCTGATATCAAATTCCGTGTGACTTGTAACCTGCGAAATCTGCTTTGTTTG
>JBBQPP010000668.1:0-2627 GCA_038217255.1 Bacteroidales bacterium
AGTTCTACCCGGTATTCGCGTTCTTTGCCACCCATTACTTCCACATTATACACTCCCGGAATTGCTGCCAGTTGCGGACGAAGCGTATAAACAGCAAGATCACGTAATTGCAGCAAATCCTGTTTGTCTGAATAAAGGCTGTATCCGGCAACCGGATAGGTACTGGTTGTAAAACGGCGTACTTCAAGTGAAACGCCCGCTGGTAATTCACTTTGGATTCCGCTAACCTGGGCCTGTACCAGTTGATACGCCTGAAACATATCGGCATCCCATTGAAAATCGATATTGATTTCGGCAGAACCGCGACTGATGGACGAGCGTACACGCTGCACTCCTTCCACCATCATCACAGCCTCCTCGATGGGTTTGGCCACTTCCATTTCCATCTCTTTAATGGGAGTGAGGCCATAATCAACCATTACTGCAATGCGAGGAAAAGTGGCATCGGGAAACACACCCTGCGGAATTTTATTTACCAGGTAAAAACCTGTAGCCGACAGGAAAAGGAATATAAATATTAATGCCCGGCGATTATTTACTGTAAACGATGCTACTTTATTCATTCCGTAATTACTTCCATATTATCTTTTAAAGAATAAGCCTTTTCAATTACAACCGATTGATTTTCTTCCACTCCCGATAAAACTTCAACAACATCGTCCTTCATAATTCCCACTTCGATATCTCGTTTTTGGGTAAGCCCATTTTCCACCGTAAAAAGAAAATATTTTCCTTCTTCTTCAACAAGTGCCAAACGAGGCACTAAAAATGCATTGGCATGAACCAGTGCCGGAAAACTTATTTTTACCCGCATTCCGGGCCTGTATTTTAGCGATGGATTCTCAAGTTTCAGCCTTATCATCAAACTTTGATTTTCGGAAACTTCACCTGTAAAGGCTTCTATAGGAAGATTTAAAGCGGGAGAAGCAAAGTTGGTAAATTCAACTTTTAATTTTTTTGTTTTTCGCGCCATTTCAAGAAACTGAACCGGTAGTTCACCCTGAACATCGAGTGTCCGTAAATCTCCAATTTGTGCAATGTGTCCACCTTTTGAAACCACATCACCTGTATGTTGCATCACATCGAGAACCATCCCTGAAATGGGGCAAATCAGTGGAATGCTTTTTACCTGTTGATTCAGCAAATATTTGTATTCATCGGCAATACTGTCGGCAGCCTGCAATAATGCTTCTCTGCCGGCCGGAATAATAATCCCTGCTTGTTGACCTTTTTCAACTTTATCGCCTTTTAACATCGAAAATTCAGTTAAGCGCCCGTCAAATTGCGACGAAAGCCAGGCTTCCTGCCGAAGTGCCACTACACCAAAAATTGAAATGGTATCGGTAATATCGCCCATTGCGACAGGTGCTGTTTTTACCTGAATTTTCCCCTGAATTTTCCCCGGTGTTGTTTGTGGGCTTGGTTGACAGGCAGCCATAAACAGGACGGTAAACAACACAAGGAAACTATTTATTCTGAATTTAAAGATCATATTGCCATTAATTAATGTTCTTAATTTTATCCGATTGTCCGGTGAGCAACCACATTGCAATTACCGATTTTAAATACTGATTGCGTGCCGTATTTATTTTTAGTTCCGTTTCGGTGAGAGTTTGCTGTGCCATTAAAAAATCGAGATTGGTTGCTAACCCTGCTTTATAATTTACTTCGGCAACTTTCTTAAGTTCAAGGTCGGTATTTATTTTTACCTGCTGAAAATCGATTATATTTTTGTACTGTTCAATTTGTTGGGCAATTTGTCCGAATTGAATGGACAAATCGCGCTCTGCATTTAGTTTCTGTTTTTGAATGGCTTCGGCAGTGAAATCAATTTCGTTTAACTGATAATCCTTTTTTTTCCATGAATAAATGGGAACAGTTGCACCCAGTCCAAGTAACATATAACTGCCATCTCCGGTTGGATCACCGTCGAATCTGTATCCGCTAAAAGCCTGAATATGTGGCGAAAATGATGCAAGAACGTTTTTCTTCATTAACAATTCGGTTTCATATTCTTTTTGAAATTTCATAGCCAAAGGATGGTTTTCTAACCAGACTTCCGGAACGTCATTAACTATTTCTGGTGAAGGCAAATCTTCGTTAACCGGAGCTAAATATAAATTTTCTGGCGAATCAAGTCCTATCAGCCGGGCCATTGCATATTTTATTTGATTGGCGCCCAACTCTTTTTGCATCAACTCTTCTTTTACAGAATTTAAAGACGATTGTGTTTGCAGAATGTCGAGTTGCTGAATGGTACCTGCTTTCCATAAAACGGTCAGAATTTGAATGTGGTTATTTAAATAATCCAGTTTTGATTGGAGAATTTTTTGTTCCAGCTGATTTTGAAGTACATCGAGATAGAGCCCGGTAATTACCCCCGTAATTTCCAGTTTGTTTTGTTGGATGAGGGCTTCATGTTGTTCCATTTGCTTCTGCTGAATTTCTGCTGTTTTATATCGGAACCGGCCTAAATCCCAGTCGGCAACAGCTTGCAAATAATGTTGCCCAAAAGTATAAGGCGAAAGAAATAATCCTGAAATTCCGGCACTTCCCGAAATTTGAGGATTGTAAGCAGATTGCTCTTGTTTTACAACCATTTGCAATGATTTGCTTAGCAAACTGTC
>JBBQPP010000669.1:0-2623 GCA_038217255.1 Bacteroidales bacterium
TAGCGACGAAAACGATCAGAAGTTCTTAAAGTTTTATTTGGATATACAGGCAAAAACAAATTAAAGAAAATCGGTAAATCATTTGAAACAGTATCAGAATCTCATTTTCACTATAAAAAATTTCGCAACCATAGTATTTCAGAAGAACTGAAAAGACTGGAAGATTTTCCGGCCATTTCTTATTGAATTGCTTAATTTCAATATTTAAGGTTTTTCTTTCACTATTGACAACTATTTGTATTTCCGGCTTGTTAATTAGAAAAGTTCTCTAAAAGGTCGTTTTTAACTTCAACCAGAGGTTAACGAAAATACAGAGAATGGATTGAACGCGAAATGAAAACAGAAACATGATTAGTAAACAAATGTTATTTTTTGGCCTCTTTGTGCTTGTAGTTGAATATTATTCGTTTGTTGCCGTACGAACGGTTTTGCGAAACATAAACGGTAGTTTATACTGGTGGATGATTGCGCTTTATGTGATTTTGTCGCTGGTAACTTTATGGAGTTTGTATGCTTTCCCGCATTATGGAAGGAGCGTATGGCCATCGGTTTCGTTTAAATATTTTGTAAATATTTTTATTGGCGTTTTTATCGGCAAAGTGCTGATTGCAGTCATTATGTTGTTGGCGGATATTGTTCTTATCATTCCTAATGTGGTTAGTTTTTTCTTTTCGTTTAAAAATCATCCTGTTGGAAGTCCGCCTGATGGTTCAAGGCTTATCGGCCGGTTTACGTTTATATCGCAAACTGCTTTAGTTATTGGAGGAGCCTTGACGGCAGGCCTGGTTTACGGAATGCGCAACAGGTATCGGTATAAACTAACTCCTGTGAAGTTGTCATTGAAAGATTTACCGGACGAATTTAAAGGACTACGGATTATCCAGATTTCAGATATTCATTCGGGGAGTTTTGATGATCTAACTGCGGTAGCAGAAGGTGTGGAAGCGATAATGAACGAAAAACCCGACCTGATTTTATTTACCGGCGACCTTGTAAATTACCGTGCTGATGAAATTGTTCCATATAAGGAAGTATTCAATAAATTGAAAGCTCCAATGGGTGTTTATTCAGTGTTGGGAAATCATGATTATGGCGACTATTATAGCTGGCCATCGGAAGAGGAGAAAAAGCAAAACCTGGAACAGCTGAAACAACATCATGCTGAGATGGGGTGGCGATTACTGGTAAATGAACACGTGCTTTTGGAACGGAACAAACAACAAATTGCACTTATCGGAATTGAAAACTGGAGTGCCAGAGGATTTACCAAATATGGAGATATGAAAAAAGCTGTGGCTGGTCTGGAAAATGCTGAAGTGCCAATAAAGATTTTGCTTAGCCACGATCCTTCGCATTGGGATGCTGAAGTCAGAAAAGATTATCGGGATATTGCGCTGACTTTAAGTGGGCACACACATGGCATGCAATTCGGAATTGATATTCCCGGATTTAAATGGAGCCCTGTACAGTATGTGTATAAAAATTGGGCAGGTTTGTATCAGGAGGAAAACCAATATCTGTATGTTAATCGTGGTTTTGGCTTTATTGGTTATCAGGGGCGTTTGGGTGTTTTGCCTGAAATTACTCTGATTGAATTGGTGTAATTGAAACCTGGATTTTTTTTGCCCGATTGGATAACAAAATCAACCTTGTGCTTTACAACTTAATTCGTATTTTTGGAATCGCCGGAATCTTAACATAAACCAACTTCTGACCATGGCCTTTAACGAAGATACACGAGTAAAAATCCCAGCTTTGTTGCATTTGTCCCGCCTGGGATATAAATATATATCGTTGCATGATTCAACATGGGATATCGACACCAACATTTTTACTGACATTTTTAAAACCAGCATTCAGCGTATAAACGATAATGTTGATGATGAACAGGTTCAACGATTGATGGAAGATATTAAACTCGAACTCGACTTTGAAGATTTGGGAAAAGCATATTACAACCGGTTAATTGGCACTTCTGGAATAAAAATACTCGACACCCAGGATTTCAGCAACAATAGTTTTCATGTGCTTACCGAACTTACCTGCAAAAATGGCGATGAAGAATTCAGACCCGACATTACTTTGTTGATTAACGGAATGCCACTGGCTTTTATCGAAGTAAAAAAGCCAAACAACCGGGAAGGTATTTTAGATGAAAGGAACCGTATTGACCGCAGGTTTCAAAACAAAAAATTCCGCCGGTTTATAAATATATCGCAGCTTTTGGTATTCACCAATAACATGGAATACGATGAAAACGATATCGAGCCGATTCAGGGTTCGTTCTATTCCTCCACTTCCTATAAAAAAGCAAGTTTTAATTATTTCAGGGAGGAAGAAACTTTTAATTTGGATGCTTTGCTAAAACCTGAAAAGGATGAAACAGAAAATTTCGTTTTGAAAGACAACAACCTCAACACCATAAAATATTCACCCGAATTTCTAACAAACAAAGACCCAAAAACACCCTGTAACCGACTGCTAACTTCGATTTTCCAGCCGGAGCGGTTAAAGTTTTTGCTGAAATACGGAATTGCCTACATTCAGGAAGAAGGTGAAATCCGGAAACATATCATGCGATATCCGCAAATATTTGCCACAAAGGCTATTGAAAACAGTTTCA